>NZ_JBSGTX010000078.1:0-37290 GCF_053607625.1 Streptomyces sp. NPDC055103 | reverse complement strand
GCCAGATCGAAGCCTGACGAAATGCGCTTCTAAAACAGGAAGGCCCCACGGCTGAAAGCTCCGCGGGGTGAACTCCTGAGGGCGGGGTCAGTCGCGTTGGGGCGGAATCGTTTCTCCGCCCCAGTTCTGGCCCCACAGGCCACAGCCGATCACGTAGTCGAGGAGACGGTTGAACTCGTCTCGGAGTTCTTCACCCATCTCCGCTTCGTCGACGGCCCAGACGAGGGCTCCGTCGACTTCGACGGGGACGACGCGGCGGCCGTCTGGCATCTCCTTCTTGGGTACGAGCTGGATGCGGACTGATGGCCGCTGCTCACGCTGCTTGTGCTTCGCCGTTCCTTCGTCAGCCATGTGGCCCCCATCGCCTTGACCCCGCATCGTTCGATCACCAGTTCGAACCGAACGACAAACGCAGGCTACCGGAACTACTCGCCCCCCAGGCGGATCACTCATGCTGCCACTCAGGCCAGGGATTTGACTACACCCTGCACGCATGAATCACGGAGCGTGGCATCCCTGGCCAATGACATATGCCTCAGGTCTTTTCCGACCCCGCGATGGTGTCGATCAGCCGCATCAACTGCTCCCGCTGTTCGGACGTCATGCGGTCAGCCTGGATGGCCAGCGCGCGGGCCTCACCGCTCACGCTCCACACCGTGTCGATACGAAAGAACTGGGCGCCGGCAGCATCTTGTACGCGTCCGAGCGAGACGTCGAGCGCCGCCGCAAGAGCCTCAAGCTGTTCGTACGCCGGCGGCACGATCGCAAGCCCCTTTTCCAGCTTGTTGATCCAGCTGTACTTGCAGAGCGGTTCGCCGGTGGCCGGGTCGACGGTGCGAGCTTCGACCGCGCGGAGGCTCAGCCGGAGCTCGGCTCTGCGGTCCCGCACGAGGTCTGAGAGATCAGTCCGCGCCGCCGCAGACGTTCGATCTTCGGTAGCCATGAGGCTCATCCTGCCACTCCGTGTCATGTCATGGGCTGTGGGGTGTCCATGTGACTCGCGGTGCGTATGGCGAAAACCCCCAGGTGGAGCGCATGCGCCATCGCGTGCGCTGAACGGATTGTCCACGAAAAACAACGACGAGCGCTAGTGGCACTCGGTTCCTTGGCTGGATCGACGCAACTCTGTTGTTTCTGGTGGACATCCTGTTCACCGTGTGCCACAGTGGGTCTTGTTCACCCAGAACAACAACCCGTTCATGGTGGTAAACGTGATCGAAGACGCACCCAAATACAGGCTCGTCAGCGCCGACCTGCTGCGCACCCTCATGCAGCGCACCGGCACCGGATCGGCCGTCACCGGCCGCCGGCTGGCCAAGGACGCAGGCATCTCCCACGGCATCATCGGGATGCTTCTCACCGGCACGAGGGACACCGTCTCGGCCACCACCGCTCAGCGGATTGCCCAGCGGATCGGCGTGGACCTCTTGGTCCTCTTCATCCCCTCCGAACGCGCCGACTCCAACCGGTCGCACCTCCGCCTCACGGACACAGCGTGAGTGCCGCGTTCAGCATGGCGGCCGCCCGTAAGCGGCTTGGCTCGAACGCCGTCGCGGCAATTGAGCGAGCTGTAGACGCCGCTCCCCCGCTTCGCGCCGAACAGCGCGAGCAGATCCGTGCGGTGTTTGCCACCGCCCACCCCCGTCAGGCCACCACGCCCACCATCCCGGTTCCGCGCGCCGCCTGACCCCAAAAAGAACGGGGCCGCTGGACCATGCCCGGTCCCTGCGACCCCTCGAACCCACTGAATGGAGTGGATCCATGAACAACCCTACCGTCAGCCAGCAGATCGCGGTCTTGGAGTTGCTGCGGGAGAAGGCTCTCGCGAACCCGGACCTGCCCGCCCCGTACGTAACGATCGGCGCCTACCGCGAGACCGTCGCGCTCAACGTGCAGTGCGGTACGCCTGGCGCGTTCGAGGCGTGGCGCGAGGCGCTGGGCTTCCCGGCGGACACGGCGGAGTTGAAGAACGCCGGCGGCGACGACTACCTGAGGATCGACGCGAAGGTCGGACCGACCGACGTGTGCCTGACCGGCTACGGCCTGGTCGCGGCCGCCGAGGCGGTGGCCGCATGAGCGCCCGCGAGGACGCCGTGCAGGCGTTCGTGAACGGTGGCTGGTCGGAGCAGATTGCCCGCGAGATCGTCGCTTCGGTGCGCGCTGAGGCGCTGGCCGAGCGGGACGCGCAGGTCATCGAGTGGCTCGGCAAGAAGGCGGGCGAGTTCGGCAAGTCGAACCGCGAGAACCGATCGAAGGCCGAGGCCGTGGCGCGGATGGCGGACAAGCTGTCCCGTGGCGCGGTCCGCGACGACGAGACCGGGGTGTCGGAGCTGTACCGGCTGCGGTCCGAGAACGGCCGTCTGCGGTCCGAGGCGCGGCAGCTGCGGAACGACATCACCGGCGCGTGCCTGGCCCGGTGGGAGGAAGAGCAGGAGAACGCGCGGCTTCGGTTGGCGTGGCGGTCGGCTCGGGAGCGGGCGCAGGCGTACGGCGAGGGCATCCTCCGGCACGTCGAGGAGCGCGACTCCTACGCGGGCTGGCTGAAGCAGGAGCAGGCCGTGACTCAGCAGCTCCGTGCCCGGGTGGCTGAGCTGGAGGCGGAACGGCACTCGACGAACGAGGCCCTGTCCGACGCGGCCGTACAGCTGTGGGTGCAGCGGGACCGGATCGCCGAGCTGGAGAAGCGGCAGGCGGAGGACCCGTACGACGCGCTCCCCACCTTCTCGGCCAGCGAGATCGCCCGGTGGCAGGCCCGCCAGCAGGAGGACCCGCACGACGGACCGAACCACCACGACTACGCCCTCGGCCGTGACCTCCCCGCCATCCCCCACCAGCGGGACGAGGAGGCGCTGTGACTGCCGGCAAATCCGAGCGCCATGCTGCGCTTGCCATCGCCTCTCGCGCGGCTGACGCCGACGACTGTCGCCTCCTGCTTGCCATGCTCGGCATCACCGCGTCGCAGCCAAAGCACGGCCGGGGCCGTCCGCCTGTCGACCATGGGCATGGTCACTACGTCACGTACGCCAAGGGCTGCCGCTGTGACGACTGCCAAAACGCCCATCGGATCAACGCTGGGGAGAGGCGTGCCCGTTGGTCTGCCGACCCGGTAGGCGCTGACAGTGCGGGGCATGGGAAGGCGTCGACCTACCGAAACCGCGGCTGTCGGTGCACGGCTTGCACTGCCGCAAACAGCCAGGCCAACAAAGACTATCGGGCTCGGCTTCGCCAGCGCGCCGCCCTGGCGGAGATCGATGCCTTCGCCCGAACCGGCCGCTGCCCGCGCTGCAAGGGCACGTTCGAGGACTGCACGTGCGGGGGTGCCGCGTGAGCGACGACCGCCGCCTAATCCTCCTCCAGGCCACCGCCCTCGCGCAGGGCGGCGAGTGGACCACCCGCCGCGTGCAGCGCCTGTACCGGCAGCTCGGCTACGAAGCGCCCCTGCGCCGCACCGCCCGCCGCGACCTGGCCCAGCTCGCCCGCGAGGGCGTCCTCGTCCTCGTCGACACCACCCCGACGCGCCGCTACTACACCGTCAGGACCACCGCATGAGCACCACCACCATGCCGGGCATCGAGCCCGGCCTGTACCCGGACCTTCCAGCAGAGGCGTATCACGCGGACCGCGGTTCCCTGTCGTCGACGGGCGCCCGCCGGATCCTCGCCGCCCCCGCCCTGTTCCGGTACGAGCAGGACCACCCCCAGCCGCGCCGGGCCGTGTTCGACTTCGGAACGGCCGCCCACCGCGTCGTCCTCGGCGACGGCCCGGAGCTCGTGGCGATCGAGGCGGACGACTGGCGGACGAAGGCGGCCCGCGAGGAGCGCGATGCGGTCGCCGCGGCCGGTGGGCTGGCGCTGCTGGCCGCCGACTACGACCGGGTCCACGACATGGCGGACGTGATCCGCCGCCACCCGATCGCATCCGCCCTGTTCGCGCCGGGCTCAGGCCGCCCGGAGGTGTCCGGATTCTGGCGTGACGAGCTGACGGGCGTGATGCGTCGGGTCCGGTTCGACTGGCTGCCGCACCCGCGCGGCGGCCGGCTGATCGTGCCGGACTACAAGACCACCGCTGACGCGTCGCCGGAGGCGATCGCCCGGTCGGTCGACTCGTACGGCTACCACCAGCAGGCCGCCTGGTACCTCGACGGCGTCCGCGCGCTCGGCCTCGGCGACGAGCAGGCCGCCTTCCTCTTGGTGTTCCAGGAGAAGACCGCCCCGTACCTGATCACCGTGGTCGAGCTGGACGTGGAGGCCATGGCGATCGGCGCCGGCCGGAACCGCCGCGCCCTCCAGGTCTACGCCGAGTGCGTCGCGTCCGGCCGCTGGCCCGGCTACGTCACCGACAGCCAGCCCCTCTACCTGTCCCTTCCCCCGTGGGCCGCCAAGCGCGACGAGGAGTACCTGTGAACGAGATCGCCATCCCCGACAGCAACACCCCCGCCGTACCCGCCCCGACACCCGAGCCGCCGTCGTCCGCGCTGATCCTCTGGGCGAACGAGGCCCGACAGGCCGCACTCGTTGCCGAGTCCCTCGCCCGCACCTCGTTCGTCCCGCAGTCCCTGCGCGGCAAGCCCGAGGACATCACCGCCGCGATCCTCGCCGGGCAGGAGCTCGGGCTGCAGCCGATGGCCACGCTCCGCTCGATGGACGTCATCCAGGGAACGCCCGCCCTCCGGGCCCACGCCATGCGCGGCCTCGTCCAGTCCCACGGTCACGAGGTCGAGCTCGTCGACTCCAGCCCGGAGCACTGCATCATGCGCGGCCGCCGAAAGGGCAGCGACGAGTGGCAGGAGGTGACGTGGACGCTCGAACGCGCCGCCCTGCTGGGCCTCACTGGGAAGTCGGAGTGGAAGAAGCAGCCGCAGACCATGCTCGTCGCCCGTGCGACGGGTGAGATCTGCCGCCTGATCGCCTCCGACGTCCTGTACGCCATGCCGTACGCGTCCGAGGAACTGGACCACGGCAGCCCCGAGCTCGCGGTGACGGTGCAGCGCGTGACCGCCGCCGAGATCCTCGCCGGCCCCGTCGACAAGGACGAGGTGGCGTGATGCGACTCCCCTTCATCTCCCGCCGCCGCGCGCAGGCCAACGTGGACCTGGCTGTGACAGCCGTGTGGCACCTCGTCGACGAGGCCGAGGCCGCGACGTGCGAGGCCCGCATCGAGCAGCGCCAGGCCGAGGCCCAGCTCACTGCCGCGCGGGAACAGCACCCCACGGTTGAGGTCGAGCACACGGAGCTGTGGTCCCTCATCGACTGGTCCCTGTGGGGCTCCGGCATGGGCGACGTGTTCCGTGAGCAGCTGGCCGACCAGTTCATCGCCGCCATCACCCCGGAGCAGCACGATCAGGCGCTCCGCCTGATCGAGGCCTGGACCGAGAGCGGCCATCTGCCGCTTGGTCGCCGCTGCTACGAGGACCAGCAGCAACGTCTGCACCGCGCCCTGCGCGCCGTCGCCCGCGAGCGCCGCCAGTCCGTCGCGTACCGCCGCACCATCGACCGCCTGACGGACCAGCTGCTCGACGCCACCGGCAACCAGGGCGAACCGCTCCTGCCCGAAGCGCGCCGCGTACTCGACCTCGACAAGGAGGACGCGTGACCACCATCGAGACCCCCGCGGCCGGGATGACCCCCCTCCCGGCCGCGGGCTCCAACCTTCCGGCGCACGGCACCCTGTCGCGCGTCAAGGGGTACGGCTGCAAGTGCGACCCGTGCCGCAAGGTCAGCCGCGACTACACGAACACCCGGACCCGGCTCATCGCCTACGGCCGCTGGCAGCCGTACGTCGACGCCGACCCGGTCCGCGCGCACATCCGGATGCTGTCGACCTTCGGCATCGGCATCCAGCGGACCCGCGTCCTGGCCGGCATGTCGAACGGCAGTCTCTCCCGTCTGCTGTACGGACGGGGCGAGCAGCGCGGCCCGTCGCGGCGAATCCGTACCCAGACCGCTGACCGGATCCTCACCATCCGGCCGTCGCTCGACCTCGCCGCCCCGTCCGCGCTCGTCGACAACACCGGAACCCGACGCCGTCTGCAGGGCCTTGTCGCCGTCGGCTGGCCGCAGATCGACCTGGCTCGCCGGGCCGGAGTCGACAAGATGTCGGTCAACGACCAGCTGCACGGGGCCTGCACGACGGCCCGCAGTTCGACCGCGCGCACTGTCCGGGATCTGTACGAGCAGTTGTGGAACGTCGACCCCTGCACGCGCGGCGTTGGCCAGCGGTGGGCGAAGGAGGCCTGCGTCCTCGCCGTGGCCAACGGCTGGGTGCCGCCGGCCGCGTGGGACGACGACTACATCGACAGCCCCGCCGCGACACCCGACGTGGGTGAGGAAGTCGCCCGGTATGTGGCGATCACCGAGGACGCCACGTGGCTGGAGCAGGCGCAGGGCTACACCCGGGCGCAGGCCGCGAACCGGCTCGGCATCACCCGGGACCACCTGGAGCGCGCCCTGTCGTACGCCCGGCAGAGGGGGGTGGCCGCGTGAGTACCCGCGGAACCAGCCTCGATCAGGCACCCGACTGGCGCATGGCAGCCGCGTGCCTCCGCGTCGCACCCGACGCCATGTTCCCCGACCCGGGCAACCGCACGGCCAGCGCTGCCGCGGTTGCCGTCTGTGCCACCTGCCCGGTCCGGCTTGTCTGCCTCACCGAAGCCCTCGACGAGGAGGGCGGTAGGACGAAGGACAACCGGTTTGGGATCCGCGGCGGCCTCACCCCCAGTCAGCGGTGGGCCCGTCGCCGTGCTGGCCGGCCGCCCATGCCGGACCCGACGCCACGGCAGCACACCGGCGGTAAGGCGCTCGCGCCGTGCGGCACCCGAGCGGCGTACGAGCGGCACCTACGCCACAAGGAGCCCGTCGACGACGCGTGCCGCGAGGCCAACAACGCCGCGAACATCGCCAAGCGGGAACGGCAACGCGAACTCCGAGCGCTCCGCCGCCAGGCCGCCTGATCCCCCGCCCGGGGCCGTGCGCCCCGGGCCACCGAACCACCCTCCCCGCACTCCAGGAAGAAGCCGCGCATGCCGACCCGGTTCGAGTACGAGCGAGCCATCCGCGCCAGTGAGCTTAAGCCGCCGTCGCGGCACCTGGGGCTGACGATCGCCACGTGGGCGGACGTACGGACCGGCATCATTCCCGACCGCCTGCAGCCCTCCCTCACCGTCCTGGAGAAGGCGACCGGCCTCTCCAGGGGCGCGGTGCGTACGCACCTTGACCTCCTGGAGGAGGGGGGCTGGCTGCACCGGGGTCGGCCGTCGGTGGCAAGGGCTCGTGCGGAGAAGGCGACGACGAAGTACAAGATCCTCGTTCCGAAGTCGGTCATCTTGCCTGCCGACGACGACTCCGAAGCTAGGGCAGGAGATGCCCTACCCGACGAAACGGTAGGGCAGGAGATGCCCCAACCTAGGGCAGGAGATGCCCTAGCTCTAGGGCAGGAGATGACCCCCTCTAGGGCAGGAGCTGCCCTCAGTAGTTACAGAAGTACCAACGGACCGGTAGTACCCCCTGCTGCCGCGCTCCCGGACCAGATGCTCAGCAAGTGGTGGGAGCAGTACGGCCATACCACTGCCCAGAACAAGAGCACCATCCGAAGGGCCATCGCCGACGCCCTCACCAACGGTCTCGCACCCGCCACCCTCTGGGACGCCCTCACACGCCTCGGCGACCTCGCCAAGCCCATCACCGGCGGCACCCTGCAGTTCGCCCTCTCCGAACTCCGCCAGGCCGCCACAGGCGCCGACATCGTTCCCATCCGCCCCGGCACCCCCACCGAAGACCCACTCAGCCGCGCCATGGCCCGCGCCCGCGCCCGCATGCAGCAGAAGGAGACATCGTGACCGACGAAGAAACCGTCATCCTGGTCGGCTACGTCCGAGCCCTCTGCCCCCAGCAGAAGTTCGACGAGTACAGCCCCGACGCCTGGTACGACGTCCTCAACGACTACTCCCTCGACGAGGCCAAGACCGCCGCCGCCGCGGTCGCCCGCCGGCAGCCGTTCGTTGCCCCCGGCGAGATCGCCACCGAGGTCCGCCGCGCCCGTGCCGCCCTCGTGTCCGTCGACGCCGAGACCGAACCGCCCGCAGCCGACCCGAACAACGTGCCCCTGTACCTCCGCACGCTCCGCACCCACCGCCGGAACGTCGCCACCGGACAGGCCCCCGCCACCCCCGCGATCACCGCGAGCGTGACCGAGGCCGACGTGTCCGCAATGCGACAGCAGCAGGACCTCGCCGCGTTCATCAAGCAGACCAGCCGCGAGGCCGCCGCCCGATGCGCCGCCCGCGTGCAGATCATCGCCCGCTACCCCGACCTCGTCGAGCGCGTCACCGAACAGCTCGGCCGCGACAACTGGAACGGCTACATCCCGCCCGAGCACGACGCCACCGGCCGCATCAACACCAGCCCCATCCGCCGCCGGCTCGTCGCCATCCTGGCCGAGGCCGAGCAGCGTGCTGGCCAGCAGCAGGCCGCCGCATGACCCCGGCCGAGCCGCAGCCCCTCGATCCGCACCTCGCCTACGAGGAATGGCCCGACGGCACCTTCGGCGGCAACTTCCACTCCCCCAGCCCACCCCCCGGATGGACCCCCGGCGAACAAGCCGCACACCGCGCCGAACTCGAAGCCGCCATCCGCACCCCCGCCGCCTGACCCGCCCACCATGACCTTCGAGTACCGCGACCCCGAAACCGGCGACAAGCTCATCGCCCGGCACGACATCGACGACGACCAGAAGCCCGTCACCGTCATCCGTACCACCGGCCTCAACGACGGCGTCTACGTCCCGCTGGACCGCGTGGAGGAGGTGGTTGCCGGGATCCGGGACGCCGCCCGCACCGCCAGCGGACAGCAGCCGACCGCCGCGGCGTACAGCGACGGCAAGGGACGCGCCTACTGCCTCACCTGCGCCGCTCACCCCGGCGCGGAAGTGCCTCTCACCATCGACAGCATCGACCCCTGGGAGGCCTGCGCGCACTGCGGCCGGTTCGTGGTCGACGTCGCCCGGGAAGCCCCCGCTGTTGGGCAGCCGGCCGAAGCACACGACACCGAGGCCCGGCCGCCGCAGACCCGGTGGCACGTCGAGGGCTACGACGCGGACGAGTGGAACCCCTGCACCGGATACCAGCGGGACCGCGAAGCAGCTCTCAGCGGCCGGGAGGGCTTGAAGCGCCGCTACCCCGACATGCCCACCCGCCTCGTGCGGGAGACGACCACCTGGACCGTGGAGGACGAAACCCGATGACCCAGCCCACCACCAGCGAGGCCCGCGCCGCACTGCTCGAATACGCCGACCGGTACGGCTACACGGATCACGTGAACACTCTCCTCAACGCGTACCGCGCCGCCGTCCTCCACGAAGCCGCCGACTCCATCGACGGCATCCCCACCGGCGACTGCTCGGACGCGGACTCCCACGACGAGGCATGGGACTGGGGCGCCCAGGCCGCTGCCACCGAGCTCCGCCGGATGGCCGAGGAGGCCCGCTCATGACCACCCCCGCCGCGTGCATCCGCGACGCCTGCACCCAGCAGTGCACCACCGAATGCCGCGAGGCCATCAACCGGGCGTGGACGTCGCTGCGCGGCACCCAGCGCGTACAGCCAATGGACCGGCCCGGCATCAACGACCTCCGCCAGCAGTACGCCGAAGCCCTTGCCGGGCACGCCGGATCCAAGGCGTTCCTCGCGGACGGCACCGAATGGGAGCACGCCCGAAGTGTCTGGTACGCGCACGCCGACGCCGTCCTGAGCGTTCGGGACGCCGAGATGGAGCGCATGAAGCTCCTCGTCGCCGCCAGCAGCGAGGACGGGCAGGCCGTGCGCATGGCTGCCCAGTACGCCGAGCGGGCCATCGAGAACGGGGAGCGCGCCGACCGGGCCGAGGCCGAGCTTGCCGCCGTGCGCGACGAGTGCGACCGCATCGAGGCCGCCGTCCGCGGCACCCCGACCAGCACGGACCTGACAGGCGGCTACCTAGCCTGCCTGCGCCACATTCGCGCCGTCCTCGACCAGCACGGCCAGACCCCCGCTCGGAAGGACGCGTGACCCGATGACCGACTGCGGCATGTGCGAGACCCCCGTCGAGCACGGCTACCTCTGCCCCGGCTGCACCCGATCCCTTGCCGACCGGCTCCAGCGCATGCCGCGCCTCTACAACGCCCTGGAGCCCTTCCTCGCCCCCTCGGCCACCCGCGAACCCAGCGGCGGACGTACGGGCCACGCCGAGGCGCCCATGCCCGTCTCCGAGCCCGTCCTCAACCTGCGCGGCCCCGGCGGCATCGTCGGCGTCCTCGAAGACTGGCGCGCCGCCCTCCACGCCGCCCGCCGCTGGGCGGCGCCCACCCCCGGCGTGGGCATCACCAACCGCGTCGCACTCGCCGCCGGCGCGCTCCTCCACTCCACCGACTGGATCAGCACCTGCTGGCCCGAGGCCGGCGACCTCGCCCACGAGATCCGCGACCTCGAACGCGACATCGCCACCATCACCGGCGCCCGCGAACGCCCTACCGGCCTCCGCCTCGGCCACTGCCCGGCCGAGCACGCCGACGGCACCCTCTGCGGAGCCACCCTCCGCCTCCAGCCCGGCGAGCAACTCGTCACCTGCCGGTGGTGCACCACTACCTACCCGCCCGCCACCTGGACCCAGCTCAAGCAGCTCATCGACCACGACACCCAGCAGGCAGCCGCCTGAGAGCGTCCAGACACGACGAAGCCCCCGCCGGACGATCCGGACGGGGGCCTCGCGCTACTCGGCGGCCGGCGGCTTGCCGTGGACATCCGTTCGCCACCCAGGACGCGTGATCCGACCCGCGAAGTAGGGGCGCGCCAACCGGTAGTCCACGGCGCTCGCCCGGCCGATCTTCACCACCGGCGGGAACGCGGGGTCCTCCCTCGCCAGCTGGGAAACCCTCTGATGGCTGATCTTCTCCACGACTCCGTCAGCGACCAGACGGTCCGCGAGTGCGCGCAACGACAGCATCTCTGGCCCTCCTTCGGGCTCGGTCATGGCACCATCTTCCCTGACCTACTAGCCATATGGCTAGGAGGTCGCTACGTTGGATCCAGCACAACAGAACGGCCCCGGTCGGTGGTCAGACCGGCCGGGGCCAGCCCACCCCTGCACACGACAGGAGAAGGCCATGCCCGAGCGTACCCACCTCACCCAGCAGGACGAAGCCCTCCGCCAGGCCCGCCTCGACGACCACATCCGCGACGGCCTCCGACACATCGCCGACAAGCTCAACCAGCGGCAGCCCGGCCACCTCATGACCGCCGGCCAGCGCCTTGCCGTCGCCCTCACCGTCGCCGACACCACCCACCCGGACAACGAAGACGCCGCCGTCGAGCTGGAACGCCAGCTGCTGCGCTGCATGCCCTTCGTCGATGGCCAGGTCGTCACCCGCGGTGAGTACGCCCTGTGGCTCCACAAGGCCGCCAAGGAGGTGCGCTCCTGATGCGCACCCGTACCCTCCGCGAGACCCGCAAGGTCCCCCACACCATCGACGGCCGCACCGTCCTCATCGACGAGCCCTACGACGTCCAGGTCACCATCCCGCCCCGCGACTGGGACCGCACCGTCCGAACCGCCGTCCTCACCGGATCCGGACTCATCGGACTCGCCTCCGTCGCCTGGTCCACCGTCAGCATCGGCGCCCTCCTCACCGTCGACGTCCCCCCGGCCGCGGCCTACGCCGCCGCCGGCGTCTTCGACCTCATGTGGATCGGCTGCATGGCCCTGGAGTGGCTCGCCCGCTACGACCCCGCCCGCGCCGCCGCACCCCGCAAGGCCGGATGGGTCGCGCTCGCCATCGCCATGCTCGCCATCGCCGCCCACGGCCACACTGAGGGCTCCCTCACGGTCGGCATCATCGGCGCCGCCGTGTCCGGCCTCGCGAAGTGGATGTGGACCCTCGTCCTGCGCAGCTTCGCCCACCGACTCGACCCGCGCACACAGCAGTGGGTCGACGCCCAGCGCGCCGAGGCCGAGGGACAGCTCGCGCTCGTCCCCGTCCGCCGCGACCTCGCCCGCGCCCGCGGCCTCGTCGCCGCCGAGCAGACCGCCCTCCAGGCCTCTCCGGAGACTGCTCCGGAGCCTCCGGAGGACGAGGAGGAGACCCCGGAGGGTGCTTCGGAGCTCCCCGCCTCCGGGCCTGTGACCATGGCGGAAGCCGTCCGGACCGCGCTCTCCTGCGGCATCACCGACCCGGATGCCGTCCTCCGCTACGTCCGCAAAGTCGTCGACGCCAACGCCAAGGAGGGGTCCGTCTCCCGGACGCTCCGGAGCCTCCGGAGGCCCGCGTGACTGCCCCGGACTGGTGGGACAACCTCTACGACCCCGACGACCAGCCGCCCGCCGACGTCGAGGCGACGGAGCGGCGCCGCTGGTGGAGCGTCCGCGACACCCCCACACCGGAGCCCGAGCCCCAGACCGGCGTCCACGTCACCATCCGGCCCACCGCCCCGCCCACGCCCGCCAGCCCCCGCCGGGCCCGCCTCCGCTGGTGGGTCCTCCGCCGTGGCACCGCCGCCGCCGTCGGCTGGACCCTCGGCCTCGGCCCCGCCGTCCAGTCCCAGCTCGTCGAAGCCGGCCCCGGCGCCATTGGGTTCGCCCTCCTGCTCTGGGTTGTCGCCTGGTGGCTCGCCACGTGGCTCCTGCGCCTCGTCCCCGCCGCAGCCATCCCCGAGGTTCGCGACGGCGCCGACTGGGCCGCACACATCCCGTCCGCCACCATCCTCCTCGCCCTCGCCCTCCACACCCCCGGAGCCCTCCAGTGACCACGATCGCCGCCCCCGCAGCCGTCTTCGGCGGCCTCGGAGCCGGAGGCCTCGCCCTCGCCCTGGCCGTCCTCCTCGTCCTCGGCGTCCGCAGCAAGGGCAAGGTCAAGCTGAAGGACAACCCGGCCATCGCTACGGCGTTCCTCGCCGCCACCGCGTTCTCCGCCGCAGGCCAGATGTGGGCCAACCCCGAGAAGGTCATCGGCCAGGGCCTCGGCGGCCTCGGCGTCGGCCAGGGCGCGGGCGGCCCGTTCGGCGACGTCCAGCTTGGCGCGGTCGCACTGATCCTGCTGATCATCATGCTGTTCGCGTCCATGAGCCCCGTCTTCGGCGCCGTCCTCGGATTCATCGCCGGCATCGTCTGGCCCGCCACCGGCGGCGGCGCCATCTGGGCCATCCCGTGCGAGCTGGCCAAGGCCGCACTCGCCATGATCGGAGGCTGACATGCGCGTCTGGATCGCCATCTGGGTCGGCTCCAGCACGCTGGCCGGACACGTGGGGGAGTGGCTCCGCAGGGGAGTCGCCGCCCGCCTCCTGGGCCTGCTGCTCGCCTGCGGGTTCATCAAGGGCCTCCCGTGGACCACCCACATCGCCACCCTCACGGCCGCCGGATGGCTCCTCGCCGCGATCACCATCGGCCTCCGCCATCCCCTCCCGACCGCCGCCCCAGCCGTCGAGGAGCTGGAGGAGGAGACCGCCGACAGCACGCCCCTCCCCGACGTCGACGAGCTCGCCACTGCCCTCCACCACATCGGCGCCCCACACGCCCACCTTGCCGCCCTCGCCGAGCACCTCGACCTCTCCCCCGCCCATGCACGAGAAGCCCTCACCGAGGCCGGCATCCCGATCGGCCCCTGCCGCATGAAGGGCCGCGGCTCCTCAACAGGCATCAAGGCCGCCGACTTCCCGCCCCTCCCCTCCCCCACTCCGACCGCCCCAGAGACCGTTGTTGACGCAGGTCAGGACGACAACAACAACACCAAGGGCATCCGCCGCTGGCCCTGGGGCCAGACCGTCACCGACCCGACCGAACGCCTCCACCACACCGTGAGCAAGACCCCCTGAGGAGCCCCCGTGACGTACTGCGAGACCTGCGGCTGGTGGACACGACCCGGCTGCGGCCACTGACACGAGAGGATGACCCCATGGACGACCTGATCGCGTTCCTCCGCGCCCGCCTCGACGACGACGAGCAGACCGCACGCGCCGTCAGCTACGACCGCATCGAGACCGCCGAGTACCTGTGGGGTTCGCAGTACCTGCTGCTCCAGCGCGGCAAAGGTGAATCGAAGGTCACCGCCGAGCTGGACGCCGAACTCTCCCAGCACATCGCCCGTTACGACCCCGCGCGGGTGCTGGCCGAGGTCGACGCCAAGCGGCAGATCGCCCGCGAGCACGGCCCCTCCGACAAGCACACCACCATCTGGGACTGGTTCGAGCTGGGCACATGGTGTGGCGAGTGCGGCACCGACCCATGCCGAGAACTCACCAACTGCCCCATCTGCGGTGCCAGCGACGGATGCCGGACGCTCCGCCTGCTTGCCCTGCCGTACGCCGACCACCCCGACTACCAGGACGCGTGGCGGCCGTAGCCCCAACTGTCAGTGGCCGCAGCTACCGTGGACGGCAGTCCCATCCGCTGCGGCTGGCTGCCCGCGACTCGGACCCCGCCCCGCTCTGCCGGACACCCGGCACGGCGGGGCGCACAATTGCAAGCCCCGGCAACGGCAGCAACCGTTCCAGGGCACGGCCGATCTACAGAGGAGATCGACGTGTACGAGGATAGTCCCCAACACATCTGGGGCCCCGACACTCAGGCCGCCCCGATGGCCCCTGAGAACCTGAAGCCCGCTGGCCGCCTCATCGACCAAGACGACCCCGCGCTCCGCGAGATCCTGCAGGCCCTCTTCGATCTCTCGGGTGGCCTGGGCAACGTCACGGACCCGGACGAGGACACCGTCAGGATGGCCATCCGCCTCGGGCACGCCCGCTACGACCGCATGCAGGCGGGAGTCGAGCCGCCCCGCGGCAGGTCCGCCAGGGAGCGAGTTGACGGCCAGGTCTACTACATCCGCCGCGGCCCGCTCGTAAAGATCGGAACCACCGTCGACTTGTACGGCCGCATGGCCGCGCTCCTTCCTGAGGAGGTCCTCGCTGTGGAACCGGGAAGCCACGCCAAGGAGACTGAGCGCCACCGCCAGTTCGTCGCCCTGCGCGTCCCAGGACAGCGAGAGTGGTTCTACGCGGGGCGTGAGCTCCAGGACCACGTCGAGGAAGTCCTCGACACCTACGGTCCACCACCGAGCGACCTCCCCACACTGCCGTCTGACCATGGCACCGTGGACCCGTGAGCAGACTCGTTGACACCGCCGCCGCCGCCCTGGGCACCAACGTCAAACCCGCCACCATGCGGAAGTGGCTCCAGCGCGGCAAGCTGACCAACCACGGCCACGACTACTGGGGCCGAGCCATCGTCGACATCGACGAGATCGAGGCCATCCAACGCGCCAAGAACGCCGCTTGATCAGCGTTCAAACCCGTGTCACACTGACCCCGGACCGGCATGCCCGGACACCGACAGGCCCGCCACCGTGCGGGCCTTCGTCATGTCGGGGGGTGACTGTGGCCAAGCGGACCGACCTCACCGAGTACGGATACCGCAAGAGCCGCGCCGCCTTCCTCGCAGAGCAGGACGTGTGCCACCTCTGCGGCCACGCCGGCGCCGACGTCATTGACCACATCACCCCCGTCAGCAAGGGCGGCAACCCCCGCGACCCCGACAACTGGGCCCCCGCCCACGGCGTCAACCGCTGCCCCACCTGCGGCCACAACTGCAACGGCGAGAAGAGCGACAAGCCGATGAGTGCGGCCGCCACCCTCAACACCAGCCGCGACTGGTACGCCGGACCCTAAGAGCAGAGCTAAGGAATGGGCGAACGGAGCATGACGGAGCAGCAGCGCGGTCGCCGCGCGATCGAGGTAGGCCCCACTGGCAAGACGGTCGCAACCAATCTCGCGCGGCTCCGCGAGCGCCGCGGCCTCACGACTCGCCAGCTCTCGGCGCTGCTGGAGCGCCAGGGGCGCTCCATCCCCCCGTCCGGCATCACCCGCATAGAGAAGGACGAGCGCGTAGTCACGGCGGACGACCTGGCGGCGCTGGCCGTCGCGTTCGGGGTGTCGCCCTCCGCGCTCCTCCTGCCCCTGACCAACTCGCCCTCAGACCCCGTGGACGTCACCGGCTGCGGCCCCGTGCCGGCCAAGGACGCGTGGGACTGGGCCAACGGCGAGCGACCCCTCAAGCTCACCTCTGGCAAGGAGCGGAGCGAGATGGTCGAGCACCAGTTGTACGGCCGTCCTCAGTGGCTCTGGCCGGACAAGGACGGCGCCTGATCTCTCGGCAGCGCCCCGCCTTTTTGGGCCGGGCCTCTTCCCAGCCCCGCGCCCAGCTTTTATTTTTCTCCCCCCGGCCCTGACCAGCCCATATGCGATGTCTGGGCCACCGATGCGAGGGGAGGCGGACGATGGCAGCACGCGCCTCCGAGATCGGCCCCGCCGGGCACCACGTCGGCCAGGCCGTGGCCCGGCTCCGCGAGGCCCGCGGCTGGGACCAGGGGGACGTCGTGGTCCGGCTCGCAGCCGAGGGCGTCGCCGTGTCGCAGCCGATCCTCTCCAGGATCGAGGCCGGCACTCGGCGCGTGGACGCCGACGAGCTCGTTGCCCTGGCCGTCGTTCTCGGCGCGAGCGTCACCGCGCTCCTCCCGCCCACGACCACGCTCGGCAACGAGCAGCAGATGCCCGAGCTCGTCGAGCACCAGGACGACGAGGACCTCGGCCCGGTGAGCGCCGCCCTCGCTGACGACATCGACCAACTCGGCGACCTCACCGGCATGGAGCCGACCCTCGCGGCCACCGCCGTACGGCTGGCCGGACACATCGACGGGCAGCGCCCCGTGCCCTGCGACGAGTGCGGCGCGCTCGTCCGCCTCCCCGTGGACCCGCGCACGCTGCCCCAGCTGACGCGCGAGCTGCGGGCGACTGTGACCGCGCTGCTGGAGGGGCGGACCGTGGATGACGACGATGACGACCTCGGCGACCTCGGAGCTGTCTGAGACCTGGGCGCCGCCGCCGGCGTTCGCTGCCGACCTCCTGGAGCGGTACGGGCTCACTTGTCCGCCGCGCTGGGGCACCCCGCGCAATCCGGACTTCCCCAGCCTGGGGCCGAAGCTGTGGAAGGTGATGGCCGCGCTCGGCGCCCCGCCGATGCCGTGGCAGAAGTACGTCACCGACGTGGCCCTCGAAGTTGACCCGGCAACTGGTCTGTTCGTGCACCGCGAGGTCGGCCTGTCGGTGTCCCGCCAGCAGGGCAAGACCGAGCTCACCCTCGGCGCCCAGGTGCACCGTGCGCTCGCCTTCCCTCGGCAGAACATCATCTATGCCGCGCAGACACGGGGCATGGCCCGGCAGCGCTGGGAGGACGAGTTCTGGGAGAAGATCTCCGCCTCGCCGCTGGCGAAGCGGGCTCGGATCCGCAAGTCCAACGGCAACGAGGCGATCCTGTGGGGCGCGACCCGCTCCCGGATGGGCATCACCGCCAACACGGAGAAGGCCGGCCACGGCCCGCCGCTCGACCTCGGGTTCATCGACGAGGCGTTCGCCCACGAAGACGACCGCCTGGAGCAGGCGTTCTCCCCGGCGATGCTCACCCGGTCCATGGCCCAGTTGTGGTGGGCGAGCGCGGGCGGCACCGAGCGGTCGGCGTGGCTGAACAAGAAGCGGGCCAAGGGCCGCGAGCTGGTCGAGGCCATGTGGGCCGCTCTCGCCGAGGACCCGGCCGCGCCGCGGCCCCGCGCGGCGTACTTCGAGTGGTTCGCCCCCGAGGACATGCCCCGGGACGACCCGGCCACCTGGCACGCCACCCTGCCCGCGCTCGGGTTCACGGTCACCGAGGACACCATCCGGGCCGAGCTGGAGAAGCTGGACCCGGCCGAGTTCGACCGTGC
Organism: Streptomyces sp. NPDC055103; assembly: GCF_053607625.1. Lineage (NCBI taxonomy): Bacteria > Bacillati > Actinomycetota > Actinomycetes > Kitasatosporales > Streptomycetaceae > Streptomyces > Streptomyces sp. NPDC055103. The sequence goes on along the minus strand of NZ_JBSGTX010000078.1, from coordinate 19,521 downwards.
GTACCTGAACCGGACGCGCAAGAGCACGCCGCCGGACGACCCGAACATCCCGAAGGCGGAGTGGGCGGCGCTCGTGGACGCCACGTCGCGGCCGCCAGCCGAGGAACTTGCGCTCGCGGTCGACGTGTCGCAGGACCGCAAGCACGCCAGCATCGGCGTCGCGATCCGGCGGCCCGACGGGCGCGTGCACCTGGAGCTCATCGACCGCCGGGCCGGTACCGCATGGGTGGTCCCGGCCGTCGTCCGGCTCGCCGCCCTGTGGCGTCCGCTGGTCGTCGCGATCTCCGGGGCGGGCACCCCGGCCGGATCGCTCGTCGACGACCTCGTCGCCGCGGGGATCACCGTGCCGGAGAAGAAGGACCAGCCCCACCGCGGGCACCTCGTCGTCCTACGCGGCGGGGACATGACCGAGGCGTGCGGCCAGCTCGCCGACGCGCTGCGCCAGGACACCGTCCGCCACATCGATCAGGCCCCGCTCACCGCCGCCATCAACGGCGGCCGGACCCGCCGGGTCGGTGACGCCTGGGTCCTGGACCGCACGGCGTCGCTCGTCGACGTCGGCCCGCTCATCGCCGTGACCGAGGCCCGCTGGGCCCTGCTCGCCAAGGGGCCGGCCGTCCTGGACGACTACGACGTCCTCAACAGCATCGGATGAGAGGAGGTGGCGGTATGCCGCGCTGGACCCGTGCGCTCGCCGTACCGTTCCGGCGGCTCGGCCAGGTCACGAGGCGGGCGATCACCTCGCTCCCCTGGTCCGCGGGGGGCCCGTCGTCGTCGGCGATGTCCGCCGAGCGGGCCCTGACCTTGATCCCGGTGTTCGCGTGCGTGCGGATCATCTCGGAGTCGGTGGCCACGCTGCCGTTGCAGCTCTTCCGCCGGGACGGCTCCGCCCGGGAGCCGCTGAACTTCGTGCCCCAGTTGTTCTGGGCGCCGGACACGCAGGGCGATCTGGTGACGTGGCTGTCGAAGTGCCTCACCTCGATGCTGCTCCGCGGCAACGCTTATGGCCTGATCACCCAGCGGGACGCCCTCGGCTTCCCGACGATGATCGAGTGGCTCAGCCCCGACGACGTGTGGGTCGACGAGACCAACCCGATCCGTCCCGTCTACTACTGGCGCGGTCGGCATGTCGACACGAGCGACATCGTCCACATCCCGTGGGTCGTCCTGCCCGGGCACGTCGTGGGCCTCTCCCCGGTGGCCGCGTTCGCGCAGACGATCGGGTTCGGCCTGACCATCACGCAGTACGGCCAGTCCTGGTTCGCCAACGGCGGCACCCCGCCCGCCGTCCTGAAGAACTCCCAGCGCACCATCACCCCCGCGGACTCGGAGGAGATCTCCGACCGTCTGTCGGCCCGGATCCGGGCTCGTAAGCCGCTCGTCATCGGCTCCGACTGGGACTTCACCGCCCTGTCGGTGAGCCCCGAGGAGTCGCAGTTCATCGAGTCGCTCCGGCTCAACGCCACGCAGATCGCCGCGATCTACGGCGTCCCCCCGACCAAGGTCGGCGGCGACTCCGGCGGCTCGATGACCTACGCCAACGTCGAGGCCGAGGCGAACGACCTGGCCGCGATGACCCTGCGGCCGTGGATGGTCCGCCTGGAGAACGTGTTCTCCCGCCTCATGCCCGGCCGGGAGTACGTGCGGTTCAACGTCGACGCGATGATCCGCACCTCGCTCCTGGACCGATACAACGCGCACGGCATGGCCATCCGCGACGGCTGGCAGAACCGCGACGAGGTCCGCGCCACCGAGAACAAGGCCCCGATCGAGGGCCCTGTCGGCCAGATGTACGGACCGCTCCCCGCCCTTCCGGCCGGGACCCCGACCCAGGAGGTATGACCATGGGCGACGCTGAGCGCCGCTTCACCCGCGGCCTCGTCGAGGTCCGCGCCAACAGCGGGCAGTCCCGCCAGATCGGGGGCTACGCCGCGAAGTTCAACAAGCTGAGCCAGAACCTCGGCGGGTTCGTCGAACGTCTCGACGCCTCGTTCTTCGCCAAGAGCGAGGGCGACGGCTGGCCCGACGTGATGGCCCGCTACAACCACGACGACAACCGGCTCCTCGGCACCACCGAGGCCGAGACGCTCCGGCTCCTCGTCGACGGCACCGGCCTCGACTACAGCGTCGACGTTCCGGCCTCCCGCGAGGACGTCTACGAGCTCGTCCAGCGTGGCGACGTCCGCCGCTCCAGCTTCGCATTCCGCACGTTCGCCGACGACTGGTCGCAGACCGAGGACGGGTTCCCACTGCGGACCCTGCTCTCTGGCGCGCTCGTCGACGTCGCTCCCGTCAACACCCCCGCTTACATGGACACCTCGACCGGTCTGCGGTCGCTCGCCGAGAAGGCCGGCGCCGACCTCGCCGAGGTCCGCGCGGCTGCCGCCTCCGGCGAGCTCGGCCGCTTCCTGGGGGCCAAGCCCCCGACCCTCATCGACCTCGCGCCGAGCGGGCAGGGCGACACCCACCCGCTCATCGCGATCCGGCGGCGGCGCGCCGAGCTGGAACTGCGCCGCACCCCCTGAGGCAGGGCGACACCCACCTCGACACCCCATTCACACCTGACGCCCCGGCCACCGGCCGCACGGGCGTCGTCGTCATGCCCAAGGAGGGCACCGTGCCCGAGTACATCAAGCGTCTCCACGAGCAGCGCGGAAAGCTGTGGGAGCAGACCAAGGCCCTGCTCGACACCGCCGAGGCCGAGAAGCGCGACCTCACGGCCGAGGAGGACCAGACCTACCAGCGGCTCAACGGCGAGATCGACGCCATCGACGCCCGCGCGAAGGACCTGGCCGCCGCCGAGCAGCGCACCAAGGACGCCGACGAGACTTTCCGCCAGCTCCTGGAGAAGGAGCCCGCCCCCGAGGCCCGGGGCAGCGCCGCCGACCAGGAGCTCAAGCGGGTCCGCGACTGGCTCACCGGCGCATCCGGGAGCCGCTCCCTGGACGTCGCCCCCGACAAGTCCCTGCCGCTGGACCAGCGCACCCTGTCCAAGCTCACCGCGGCCGCCGGCGCGAACACGGTCCCGATCAGCTTCTACAACCGTCTCGTCCAGCACATGATCGAGACGTCCGGCGTCCTGGCCGCCGGGCCGACGGTCCTGCGCACCGCGACTGGCGAGCAGCTCCAGATCCCCAAGACGACCGCGCACTCCGCGTCCGCGGGCATCGTCGCCGAGGCCGGGACCCTGACCGCGAACGAGCCGACGTTCGGGCAGGTCAGCCTGGACGCCTACAAGTACGGGTTCCTGCTCCAGGTCTCCCACGAGCTGGCGAACGACACCGCCGTCGACCTGCTCGGCTACCTCGCGATGCAGGCCGGCCGCGCGCTCGGCAACGGCTTCGGCACGCACCTCGTCACCGGCGATGGTTCGTCCAAGCCGAACGGCGTCCTGACCGCCTCGACGCTCGGAAAGACTGGTGCCGCGTCGGTGGCTGGTGCCCCGGGCGGCGACGACCTGATCGATCTCTTCTACTCGATCATCGCCCCGTACCGGCAGTCCGGCTCCTGCGGCTGGCTCATGCGGGACGCCACCGTGGCCGCGATCCGTAAGCTCAAGGACTCCACCGGCCAGTACCTGTGGCAGCCCGGCCTCCAGGCTGGCAGCCCGGACACGATCCTCGGCAAGCCGGTCCGGACCGACCCGAACGTCCCGGCCGTCGCCCTCGGCGCCAAGTCGATCCTCTTCGGCGACTTCTCCACGTACTTCGTCCGTCAGGTCGAGTCGCTCCGCTTCGAGCGGTCGGACGACTTCGCGTTCAACACGGACCTGATCACGTACCGGGCGATCCTGCGCGGCGACGGCGACCAGGTCGATACGACCGGCGCGATCAAGCACTTCATCGGCAACGCCGCCTGATCCCCGCCCGGGGCGGGCCCGCGCGAGGGCCCGCCCCGGCACAACCACCGAAAGGAGCACCACCGTGCGCGTGCGCATGAGGATCAAGATCAGCGGGACCCGGGACGGCGAGGACTGGCCCGACAAGGACGGCGAGATCACCCTTCCCGACGACGAGGCCGAGCAGCTCCTGCGCTACGGCGCCGCCGAGACCGTCACCGAGCCGGACACCACCGGCGCTGGCCACGGCGAGCAGGAGCCGGACGAGGAGACCGCGGCCGCCCCGGACACGGCCGAGGCGCGGCCGCGCTCGCGCCGCAAGGCCTGACCCGTGGTCGCCCCCCTGTACGCCGACCTGGCCGACCTGCGCGAGATGCTCAACCTCGCCGACGACGACACGAGCCGGGACAACCTGCTGACTACCGCGCTCACGGCAGCGTGCCGGGGGATCGATCGGGCGACCGGCCGCCGGTTCTACCTCGATGAGACCGCCGCCGTCCGCGTCTACCGCCCAGCCGGGCGGACAGTGTGCGGCAACGACGGCGAGCGCCTAGTCGTCGACGACATCGGCAGCGCGACCGGCCTCGTCGTCGAGACCGGCACGGCTGGCGCCTGGTCGACCGTCACCGACTACGAGACCACACCGGACAACGCCCTCGCCCGTGAGCGCCCCATCACCGCCCTGCTCACCAACTCCAGTTGGGGCACCGGCTCCAGCCGGATCCGGGTCACCGCCAGGTGGGGCTGGCCGGTCGTACCGGAGGAGATCGAGCAGGCCGCGCTCATCCAGGCCGCCCGCCTCTTCCGCCGCAAAGACTCCCCGGAGGGCGTGACCGGATCGGCGGAGTGGGGCGTCGTACGGCTATCGCGCCGCGACCCCGACGTGTGGGCCCTCATCGAGCACTTCATCGTCCCCGGTTTCGGATAGGAGGACCCATGCGCATGTCCGCCGTCCGCGCTGCGATCGCGGACGCCGCCCGCCAGGTCGTCATGCCCGCGGGCACCGCCAAGCTCACGTGCTCCGGGTATATCCCGGACGCCGTGAGCCATCCACATTTCTTCGTCGGCGAGTACTCCGTCGAGTTCGACAAGGCCATGGCCCGCGCGCTCGACGAGTGCGAGTTCACCTGCCGTGTCCTCGTCGGCAGGGCCGACGACCGCGCCGGACAGGAAGTCCTCGACGCGCTCCTCGACGGCTCCGGCCCCGCCTCCCTCAAGCAGGCCATCGAGACCGCCCGCGGAGCCCCGGGCGAGTACGCCCTCGGCGGCCTGGCCGACGACCTTCGCGTGACCCGCATCCAGGGATACCGCTGGTACGAGCACCAGGGCACCCAGTACGTCGGCGCCGAGCTCATCATCCGCGTCATCGGAAAGGGGGCACCCAGCCCATGAGCATGGTCCTCACCAACGTCCGGGCCTTCGCAGTCGGGGCCGACCTCACCAGCGCAAGCAACAAGGTAGAGCTCGGCGCCGAACACGAAGAGAAGGAAGTCACCAACTACGGCTCGGCCGGGTGGAAGGAGCTCATCGGCGGCATCGGCTCCGCCGAGATCTCCGCCGAGGGCCAGTGGGAGGCAGGCGACCCGAGCCTCATCGACGACGCGTCCTGGGCCCAGCTCGGCGGCGTCGGCCCCTGGACCGTGTGCCCGAACACCGCGCAGGTCGGATCCCTCGCCTACCTCACCCGGGCCCTGCGCTCCGACTACAAGCTCCTCGGCTCCGTGGGCGACGTTGCCCCCTGGTCTGGCACCGCCAAGTCCAGCTGGCCGCTGGTGCGCGGGCAGATCGCGCACCCGCCCGGGACCGCCCGCACCGCGACCGGCAACGGCACCGTCCTCAACCTTGGCGCCGTCGCAGCCGGGCAGCGCCTCTACGCCGCGCTGCACGTCCTGTCCGCCGCCGGAACGACGCCGTCTCTCACCGTCTCCATCGAGTCCGACGACGCGGCCGGCATGACCACACCCACCACCCGCCTCACGTTCGACGCGGCCACGGCCGCCAGCGGGCAGACGCTGCGCACCGACGCAGCGGCCATCACCGACACGCATTACCGGGTCGCCTGGGCCATCACCGGCACGGCGCCCTCCTTCATGTTCGCTGTCTCTCTGGGAATCAGGTGATCACCCATGCCCAAGATGGTCCTCACGGCCGAGTACGTCAGCCTCAACGGAACCGACCTGTCCGAGTACGCCCGCAAGGCCGAGCTCGCGGTCGAGGTGGAGGAGAAGGACGTCACCACCTATGCCTCCGCCGGCTGGAAGGAAGTCATCGGCGGCCTCAAGTCCGGTGAGCTGGGCTGCGAGTTCCTCCAGGACTTCGCTGCCACCCGGATCGACAGCATCATGTGGCCGCTGCTCGGCACGGTCGTCGCGTTCGAGGTCCGCCCCACCAATGCGGTGGTAGGCACGTCGAACCCGAAGTACACCGGATCCATTCTGATCAAGGAGTGGAAGCCCATCGAGGGCTCGGTCGGCGACGAGGCCACCTCATCCGCGTCGTTCCCGACGTCCGGGCCGGTACTCCGCGCCACCGCCTGAGATGGCCAGCAACGGCTTGCCGTTCGAGCTCCGCATCGAGACCCACGAGGGCCTGGCCGCGCTCACCCGCGCGATCCGCGCCGAGGCCGACGGCAAGGAACTCCGCAAAGACCTGGCGAAGAACATGCGCGAGGCCCTCAAGCCCGCGGCCGCCGAGGCCAAATCCAAGATCATGGCCATGTCCTCGGCCGGCCCCGGCACCGCCCCCGGGCTGCGCTCCTCCATCGCCCGGAAGATCCGGCCCGAGGTCAAGCTCGGCGGCCGCTGGTCCGGCGCCCGCGTGAAGGCGTTCAAGACCAAGAACATCCGCCACTTCCCCAACGCCCCCAAGCGCACCAACAGGGCGAGGGGCTGGCGTCACCTCGTCTACGGCCGCGAGGACTCCTGGGTCACCCAGCACGGCAAGGTCGACTGGTTCGACCACGCCATGCAGGGCGTCGGGCCCAACGCCAAAGACGCCGTCGAGCAAGCCATGTCGGACATGGCCCGCCGCCTCGCATCCCGTATCGGATAGGAGCAACACCCGTGTTTCTCGTCTACCAGCCCGAGGGCCAGGACGCGCCGACCCGCTGGCGCTACAACCCGCGCAAGCTCATGTCCATCGAGCGCGAGGACCTGGAGCGCCGCACCGGCCGGAACTTCAGCGACTTCACCACCGCCATCCTCCAGGGGAACAGCCTCTGCCGCCGCGCGCTGCTCTACACCTTCCTGCGCCGCGACCACCCCAAGACCAAGTTCGACGACGTCGACTTCGCCTGGGACGAACTGACCCTGGAGTACTCCCGCCAGGAGCTCATCGAAATGCGGGAGAAGGTCGCTTCGAGCACGCACGGCGCCGAGCGGGCGGCCGCTCTGGAGGCCCTCGACAAGGACATCGAGGACGCCTTCGACGACACCGAGGCGGAGGGAAAAGCGACGCTGCCGATCGCCGACTGAGGCAGACCGGCAACGCCGCCCACCTCCTCGGCATCAAGCCGTGGCAGTGGGACCTGATGACTGTCGAGCAGACCGACCGGGTCCTCGACTGGCTCGACGCTTACAAGGCCTCCATGGACGAGGCCGAGGAGAAGATGCGAAGGGGGTGACTCCGTCGTGTCGGATACCTCCCTCGTGTTCAACCTCGTCGCCAGGGACCGCGCCAGCGGAGAAGTCAGCGCGATGGGCGAGCGGTTCAACACCGCCGCCGCCGGGATCGGCGCCGGATTCGCGGCCGCGCTCGGCGCAAGCGTCGTGACCGCGATGGACATGGAGGCCGCCGGCGACAAGCTCGCCGCGCAGCTCGGCGCGGGCCCGGCCGAGGCCGCCGCCCTCGCGCAGGTCTCCGCGAAGGTCTACAAGGAGGCCTGGGGCGACTCCACGGCAACAGTGAACGAAGCGATCCGCGGGGTCTACAAGAACATCGGCGACACCTCCGAGGCCGAGGGCGGCCTCGAGGGCGTCACCAAGAAGGTCCTGGCGGTCGCCGAGGCGTTCGACGAGGACCTCGCCATGGCGACGGCCGCCGCCGGCCAGCTCGTGCGCACGGGCCTGGCGAAGAACGTCGACGAGGCCCTCGACATCATCACCGTCGGCCTCCAGGGCGCCGCTGACAAGTCGGGCGACTACCTCGAAACGCTCAACGAGTACTCCACACAGTGGCGCCGCATCGGCCTGGACGGAAAGACCGCCACGGGGCTCCTCACCCAGGCGCTCGCGTCCGGCGCCCGCGACGCCGATCAGGTCGCCGACGCGATCGGCATCTTCGGCGAGAGCGCCCTCAAGGGCGGCAAGGCCGTCGACGACGCGTACAAGTCCATCGGCCTGTCGAGTAAGACCGTCGGCAGGCTCATGCGCGAGGGTGGAACCAGCGCACAGAAGGCCCTCCAGATGACCATGGACGCCTTGCGCGGCACCGAGGACAAGACCGTCCGGCTCAACGCTGCGGCCGCCCTGTTCGGCGACCCCGCGAACATCATGGGCGACGCCCTGTACGCCCTCGACCCTGCAACCGCTGCAGCCGCCGGCGGCATGGACAAGGCTGCGGGCGCGACAGGCCGCTTGGCCGAGACCCTTGAGAACAACGGCACCAGAGCCCTGGAGAAGTTCAAGCGCGGCGCCATGGCTCAACTCGGCGAAGTAGGTGGCAAGGTAGCCCAGTTCGCCATGGACAATCAGGCCGTCGTCGTCCCCCTCGGGTGGGCATTCACGGGCCTCGCGGTCACTGTCCTGGCCGTCAAGGGCGCGATGATGGCGTACACCGCCATCGCCGCCATCGTCTCTGGCGCACACATGATCATCTCTGCGTCGTGCTGGACCGTCATGGGCAACTGGATCCGGATGAACGCGATCGGTCTGGCCATGTATGCGCGGATCGCCGCGGGCGCCGTCGTCTCTGCCGCAACCACTGCGGCCGCCTGGGTTGGGTCGGCCCTTACCGCGATGGGCACATGGCTCGCCGCTGTCGTGCGGACCGCCGTTACCGCGGCCGCGCAGTTCGTGATGATGGCCGCCCGCGCCGTCGCCTGGGCCGCCGTCATGGCCGCACAGTGGCTGATCGCCATGGGCCCGATCGGCTGGGTCATCGCCGCCGTGATCGCTTTGGTCGTGCTGATCATCCTCAACTGGGACAAGATCAAAGCCTTCACCGCCAAGGCCTGGGACTGGGTCTGGAAGAAGATCCAGGGCGCCATCCAGAACATCTTCGCCGCCATCGCATGGCTGGGCCGGCTACCCAAGATGGTCGGCGACTTCTTCGGCAAGATGAAGGACTGGGCCATCCGCAAGATGGCCGAACTGATCGTCTGGCTGCGCGGTCTGCCGGGCCGGATCGGCTCCGCCGTCGGCAGCCTCAAGTCGCTCCTCGTCGACAAGGGACGCGACGTCGTGCGCGGTCTGGCCTCCGGCATTGAGTCCATGGGTGGCTGGATCCGCGACAAGGTCATGTCGTTCGCCCGGGCCGTGATCCCGGGCCCCATTGCCAAGGCCCTCGGCATCGCGAGCCCCTCGAAGGTGACCAAGGCACAGGGTCGGTGGGTCGCGCGCGGCCTCGTCATCGGCCTTACCGGCTCCGCACAGCAGGTCCGGGCCGCGGCAACCAAGCTTGCCGACATCGTCCGCGACTCCCTCGCCCCGGGGAAGAACCGCAGCGCCGCCCTGAAGCGGATCGACACCGGCACGAAGCAGCTGGTCGCGCTCGCGAACCGCGAGGCGGCCGTCGCGACCAAACTGAAGACCGCCAACAAGTGGCTCCAGGACCAGATCAAGGCCCGCAACGAGCTCGCCGCGAGCGTGAAGCAGGGCATCCTCGACGCCGCGAACATCACACAGATGGGCGACCAGGGCGGCACCACCACCACCAGCATCTGGGCGAACCTCAACCAGCAGTTGGCCAAGGCCAAGGCCTTCGCAGCCCAGCTCGCCACCCTGAGGAAGAAGGGCATCCGCGCCGACCTGATCGCGCAGATCGCTCAGGCCGGCGCCGAGCAGGGCGGCGCCGCGGCCGCCGCGCTCGCGTCCGCGTCGTCCGGGCAGATCGCCCAGATCAACTCCACGCAGAAGCAGCTCGTCGCCGCCGCCGGGACCGCAGGCAACGTCGCCGGGGACGCGATGTACGGGGCTGGCATCCAGGCCGCTCAGGGCCTCGTCAAGGGGCTCCAGAAGGAGCAAGCGGCGATCGAGAAGCAGATGCTGACGATCGCCACCTCCATGCAGAAAGCGATCAAGAAGGCACTCGGGATCCGATCGCCCTCGCGGGTGATGGCGATGCTCGGCCAGTGGATCCCCGCCGGCCTCATCCGGGGCATCGACGACGGCCGTCCCGCCGTCGCCCGCTCGATGGCCACCCTTGCCCAGGTTCCGCCGTCCTCGGCAGGACTGCTCACCGGGCAGCAGATGGCACCGGCCGCCCCGCTTCTGCATCAGGGCGCCGGATCTGGAGGGGTTGTCGTCGTGCGGCTGGAGACGACCGGCGGCGACTCCGCGACCCGCACGTTCCTCCAGAAGATCGTCCGCGTCGAGGGTCGCGGCAACGTCCAAATGGCCTTCGGGCAGTAGAGAGGAGTTCACTGTGGCGTTCCCGCAGACACCACTCGATGTGGATGTCGAGCTCCAGATCGGCGGCACCTGGACCGATGTCACCGCCGACGCCTACACCCGGTCCCCGATCGGGACCGAGTGCGGGCGCTCGGAGGAGAGCGTGCGCACCAACCCCTCCAAGGCGAGCATCCAGTTCAACAACAGGCTGGGCAAGTACTCCCCGCGCAACCCGATGAGCCCCTACTTCGGGCTCATCGGGCGCAACACTCCGGTGCGGCTCGCTGTCCGGGCGGGGGCCAGCTACCTCAACGTCACCGGGCAGAACAACTCCGGTGCCACGACCCCGGACACGGCCGCGCTCGATGTCACTGGCGACATTGACATCCGCCTCGACGCCACCCTCGACCGGTGGGTGACCCCGTCCGGAACGCAGCCGACAGACCTCGCGGGGAAGTTCCACACGGCCGGCAACCAACGGTCATGGATGCTCCAGGAGCGTGTCGGCCGGATCTACCTGGAGTGGTCAACCGACGGCACGGCCACCCTCAGCGCCCAGAGCACGGCCGTACCCGCGCTCCCGCCGTCCCGCCGCATGGCCTGGCGCACCACCCTCGACGTCAACAACGGCGCCGGCGGGTGGACAGTCGTGTTCTACACCGCCGAGACGATCGCGGGGCCATGGACCCAGCTCGGTGACCCGGTCACCGGCACCGGCGTCACCTCCATCTACAACTCGACCACGGCCCTCGTGGTCGGCGACGCCACCAACCTCGCGTACACCAAGCCCACCGGCCAGATCCACGCTTTCGAGCTCCGCAACGGCATCAACGGCACTGCCGTCGCCAACCCCGACTTCACCGCCCAGACACCTGGCGCCCCGTCGGTCACCGACTCCACCGGCAAGGTCTGGACGATGGCCCTCAACGGGAGCATCAGCAACCGGCACCTGCTCTTCGACGGAGAAATCTCGTCCTGGCCCACCCGCTGGGACGTCTCCGGGAAAGACGTGTGGACGTCCGTCGAGGCCGCGGGAACGCTGCGCCGCCTCGGCCAGGGGACCAAAGCGCTCGACTCGACGCTGCGGCGGCGCCTGCCCTCCTACACCCCGCTCGCCTACTGGCCGTGCGAGGACGCCAACGGCGCCACACAGGCCTACTCGCCCCTGGCCGGCGGAGCCGCGCTCGCCGTCTCGGGCTGGAACTTTGCACAGGACGACACCCTCGGCGGCTCGGACGTCCTGCCCACCGTCGCACCCGGCGGCTCCATGCGCGGCCGCGTCCCCTCGTCCGCGTCCACCACCTGGGCCCTGTGCATGATCTACCGCGTCGACGGCACCCCGCCCGTCGCCGAACAGGAAATGCTGTCCTGGACCGCGACAGGAACGATCCGCCGATGGCGCATCACCATGGGCACCAGCGGTGTCCACCTGCTCGGCTACGACGCTGCCGGCACCCTCTACCTCGACTCCGCGATTGGCCCCATCACCGGCGCCCTCAGCGGTGACTGGCACCGGCTCGAATTCACCGCCCAGCAGTCCGGCGGGAACATCGCGTACACCATCGCCTGGACCCGCATCGGTGGCGGCGCAACCACCTCGATCCCCGGCAGCATCGCCGGGACCGTCGGCGCCGTCACCCAGATCGATACCCAATTCGGCCCCGGTCTCCCGGACATCCACGTAGGCCACATCACCGTCTTCCCGGCCGCCGTCATCGCCAGCGCCTACGACTCAGCCGACCATGGATTCACCGGCGAGACTGCCACCGCCCGCATCGCTCGCCTCGCCACCGAGGAGAGCCGGACCGTCTCCGCCACGGTCTACACCGACCCAGCCGTCCCCTCCACAGCCCTCGGCTCCCAGCGCCCCGCCGACCTCCTGACCCTGCTCCAGGACTGCGCCGACGCTGACGGAGGCATCCTCTACGAGTCCAAGACCGACGCATCCCTCGCGTACCGCGACAGGCGAAGCCTCTACAACCAAACCCCGCGGCTCACCCTCAGCTACACCGCTGACGGCGAGATCGGGCCGCCGCTGGAGCCGACCGACGACGACCAGAAGAGCCGCAACGACATCACCGTCACCCGGGAGCGCGGCTCCTCAGCCCGCGCCGTCCAGGAGACCGGCCCCATGTCAACGGCCGCCCCACCGAACGGCATCGGCGTCTACGACGAATCAGTCACGCTCAACGTCGCCGACGACTCCCAGCCCGAGCAGATCGCCGCCTGGCGTCTGCACCTCGGCACCTGGGACGAGGCCCGCTACCCCACCGTGCGCCTCATGCTCCACGCCGCACCCCACCTCATCCCCGCCACGCTCAACCTCACCGTCGGCGACCGCATCCAGATCACCGACCTGCCCCCATGGCTACCGCCCGGGCCGATCGACCTGATCGTCCAGGGCTGGAGCCAGGTCCTCGACCTGTACACCTGGGACATGGTGCTCAACTGCACCCCAGCCGGCCCCTGGCGCGTCGGCGTCTACGACTCGCCCACCCTCGGCAAGGCCGACACCAGCGGCTCCCAGCTCACTGCCGGGATCAACTCCACGGCGACATCGTTCTCCGTCACCACCACCGCTGGCCTGGCGTGGACCACGACACCGGCCGAATTCCCCTGCCCGATCGTCATCGGCGGTGAGGAGATGACCCTCACCGGCGTCACAAGCAGCACCTCGCCGCAGACGTTCACCGTGGTCCGTTCCGCCAACGGGATCGTCAAGAGCCACGCCGCCGGAGCCCCCGTCGCCCTCGCCCGACCCGTTGTTTACGCCCTGTAAGGAGGTGCCGTGCCAGACCCCGTAGTGCTGCCCGGACAGACCATCACGGCCGACACGATCAATGGCCTCGTCGCTCCCCACATTCAGGTCTACAACCCCACCTTCTCCATTCCGTCCGGTGGCGGCACGTACACCGCGTGCAGCTTCTCCAGCGCCCTCAGCAGTAACCACGCATCCATGTGGACCATCGGCCAGCCCACCCGGCTCGTCGCCCCCAGCGCCGGCGTCTACCTCCTGCATGGCGGCATCATCTGGACCGGCGCTCTCTCCACATTCGACGGGCGGGGCGAGATTCGGCCCAACGGCCTCTCCACCCCCGCCACTGGGGCCCGCGTCGGTACCCAGCGTGGCAGCGGGGGCAACATGCAGTCGACCGTGAGCGGAACCGTCACCCTCGCCGCCGGCGGTTACATCGAGCTCTACCTCAACACCCAGGCCGCCGTCTCCGTCGCTGTCGCCGCCACCCTGGGAATCACCCGCGTCTCACTCACCTGATCCCGAGAACACCCCCTGGGCTTTGTTCACGCCCGCCCGCCCCGAGCCTGATGGCCGGGGCGTTCGTCATACCTGGAGGTCCTCATGGCCACTCCCCTCCCCGCAGACCGGTTCGTTGCCGCGCTGCGCGCCGAGGGCGTCACCGTCGTCGAACACCCCGGCTGGCGCACCCACAACCGCAATCAGGCCGGCTCCTGGGGGCCGGTGAACGGGGTGATGATCCACCACACCGTGAGCTCCGGCACGGCCTCATCGGTCGCGCTGTGCTTCAACGGCTACGAGGGCCTCCCCGGCCCCCTCTGCCACGGCGTCATCGCGAAGGACGGAACCGTCCACCTCGTCGGCTCCGGCCGCGCGAACCACGCGGGCGGCGGCGACCCGGCCGTCCTCCAGGCCGTCATCACCGAGACCTACGACGACCGGCCCCCGGCGCCCCGCGTCCACCAGGGCAGCCCAGGCGCCGTCGACGGCAACTCCCGCTTTTACGGGTTCGAGTGCGTCAACCTCGGCAACGGCACCGACCCGTGGCCGGCCGAGCAGCTGCTCGCCATCGAGCGCGTCTCCGCCGCCCTGTGCCGCGCGCACGGCTGGGGCGCCCGCTCCGTCATCGGTCACCTGGAGTGGTCCGACTGGAAGAGCGACCCCAAGGGTTTCGGCATGCCGACCATGCGGACCCGCGTACAAACCCGCCTCGGCAAGGATCTCACCCCGGCGCCGTCGCGGCCGGTCCCGGCCCCGCCGACGCGTCCCGCCCTGGAGCCCTTCCCCGGCGCCTCGTTCTTCACCAAGGGCAAGACCTCCCCGATCATCACCGCCATGGGCCGGCGCCTCGTCGCCGAGGGCTGCTCCTCGTACCGGTCCGGGCCCGGGCCCCGCTGGACCGAGGCCGACCGCCGCAGCTACGCGAAGTGGCAGCACAAGCTCGGATTCCGCGGCTCCGACGCCAACGGCATCCCCGGCCCCACCTCCTGGAACGCCCTCCGCGTCCCCAAGACCACCCGCTGAAAGGCACCCCCATGAACCGTCTCCTCCTCGACACCGTCGAGCGCACCGTCGGTACGTACGCCGTGGCCTTCCTCGGCCTGCTCCTCGCGGACGGCTTCGACCTCACCAACCTCGGCGCGGTCAAGGCCGCCGCGATCGCCGCCGTCCCGGCTGCCCTGTCCGTGGTGAAGGCCGCGGTCGGCTCCCTGATCGGCGACCAGTCCACCGTCGGGTGGGTGCCCCGGCAGCGCTCGTGACGCCGTCCGAGTCCACGCAGGTAGCGGTCGAACTGGCGGAAATGCGCGGCGAGATCAGGACTGGGTTCGCTGAGGTGTCGGGTCGGCTCGACCTCACCTTGCAGCGGACGGACCAGAACGAACGGGCGCAGGCCGAGCAGCGCGACACGATGAAGCGGGTTGAGGAGCGCGTCGACGCCCTGGAGGCGAAGGCCGAAGCGTCGGCCACGCACGGCCCGCGGCTGGCTGCCGTGGAGAAGCTGGGATGGACGGCTATCGGGATCGGGCTCCTCGCGGTCCCGGCCAGCGGCTGGCTCGTCAACGTCCTGGTGAAGTAGCACCCGTGATCACTTTGCGGATGGCCGCAAAGTGATGCTCCGAGCAGGCCACGCCCCCTTCGCCTTCGGGCGGAGGGGGCGGCTTCGTCGTATCCGGGACCGGCAGCGCTCAGGCCCGCTACGCTGGCGGTGCTCGCCCCCGAGGCCCGACCCTCGGGGGCGCCGCTGTCACTGGGCCTCGCTACGATCCGGGCCATGACCACCACGTACCGCGTCACCTACAAGGTCCTACCCGCAGGCGCTGGACCCGACGACTACGAACCGGCCGACCTGGAGACCCACACCGACGTAGTCGAGGCGTCGGACCCGGAGGAAGCCGGGGTCATCGCGGGCGAGATGCAGCGGTACCTGCCCCGCTACGAGGAGCTCGGGGCCGCACTCCGGCCGAAGCTTGCACCCGGCGCCCACCCAATCATCACGAGGGCCGAGATCGTCGACGCGCCTTAGCTTCGCTGCTCAGCGTCAGCCAGCCGGGCCGCATAGTGCGCATGATCCCTCGGGAAGCCCTCGAGGCCGGGCAGCGCGTCACGGAATCCGTCGGCGGCAGCCGCCCAGTCCCGGCACGCGTAAGCCACCGTCGCGGCATGAAGCCGCGCGCGAGCTTCGTTGAGGAAGTACAGCCAGCCCGGCCGGTCGGCCTCATTCGGGACGCGCAGGGCGAGTGCGAGCGCCTCGTCTGCGAGCCGCCGCGCCCGGTCCCGCTCGCCGACCGCTGCGGCCGCAATGGCCACCTGCTGTGTCGCGGCCGACGCTGCCCCCGGCGACAGTCCTGATGCCCCGCGCGCGGCTTCCGCCGTCCGCAACGCCCGGACCGGGTCCCCCAGTTTCAGCGTGTAGTACGAGCGGACCCGCAGGACCCAGGACGCCATGTCCGCATGCCCGCCATCCACCGCCCACCCGTGCGCAAGGTCGAGCCACGAGCGTGCGGACCCGTGTTGCTGCTCAGTCCAGGCAACCCAGGAGAGCCAGTGCGCATGTTCGGCGGCGAGGAGCAGCAGCCGGTCGGCGGTGTTGCCGGAGGTATCGGGCAGGAGCCGCGTGACCGTATCGAGCTGGGACTGTACGACGGGCCAGAGCGGTGTACCGCTGTCCGCGTCCTCATCGCGTCGGTGCTGGGCCAGGACCTTGCCGATCCGGTCGGCCGTACGAAGGTCGACGCGGCCCGTGGCATGCGCGTGGGCGAGGCGGGCGGCAAGGTCGGCTGACGGCGCCCACTCGTCCACGGCCCTCTCAGTGGCGCCAGTCAGTTCGTGCGGAACCTGGAGCGCCTGCACGATGCGGTCCTGAACCTCGGCGGTCTTCACCTGTCGGCGGCCCGACTCAATGGCGGAGATGTGGGGCTGTGGTAGGCCGGTCAGGCGCTCCAGTTCTACCTGCGTCATTCCGCCAGCGGCACGCCGGTACTCGCGGAGTAGCGCGCCCCAGTCGCCGCGGACCCATGCGGCACGTAGGCGCACATCGGCCCAGAGTTCCCGACCCATGAGGTGACGATACGCCGCGATATACAGCCTGTGTATCGGATCCGGGGCAGACCCCACCCACTCTGGGGATGTCACTGTCCGAGTCGGGTCGGAAAGACACAACGATGCCCATTCTCAGAAGGCCACCAGTCCGCCACTGCACGTATTGTCCGAAGCCTGAAGCCGACGCATGCATCCGCACCCTGCGCAATGAGGCTGGCGGCGCTCACATCTACGCCCACCAGAAGTGCGCGGCCGCGCGCGGAGTACGCCCGCTGTACCTGTTCGTTGACGAGCCGGCGCCCGGGCGGCCGCGATGAAGAAGGACGCCGAGGAACAGATCCGGGGCGTGTGCCGGCTTGGCGAGCACGAGTGGTGTGACGCGGGCCCCGTGCTTACCAGCTGCGGCCGGGTCGCGCTCGTCATCCGCTGCGACTGCCGCTGCCACGGACGGAAGGGGCGGCGATGAAACGCTGCGACTACTGCGGGGACCTGATCACCGGCCAGGCGCGCGACTTCGAAGTCGATGCCGCGTCCGGCGCGCACGTTCCTACCTACTGGCATGCCGACCCGGCGGAATGCGGGCCGCGCATGCGGCGCGTGACCACGATGGACGACCAGCGGGACAGCCCGCTCCAACGCCAACTCGCGTGGGCTCGGAGTCCCCGCCCCTGAACTCCTGCTCGCGGGTGGCACGCCGATCGTCCGCGAGCAGGACGTGCCCCGGCTGGACCGTCCCCCAGCCGGGGCTACCGCACCAGTTCCTCCACGGGGATACCGAGCGCGTCGGCGATGAGGAGGAGTTCGGTGAAGCGGGGGTCGCGTTCGCCGCGTTCGTACCGTTGGACGCTGCGGCGTTCCATGCCGATCCGGTCAGCCAGCTGGTCCTGCGAAAGGCCGGCCGCTGTACGAAGCTCGCGGAGACGGTCTCCCAGGGCAGTACGGCGGCGAAGGACTGATTCGGGCAGGGGTGTTCTTCGAGCTGGCACGTCGCCCACGCTGAGCGGCTAACGATCTTGCGTCAGTACCCAAACGGTCGCATCGCGGATAGAGTCCCCTCGATTCCGGAATACGGAATTCCACAGCTGGCCCTCCCAGTCCTGCCCCCCAGGCGACAGGGAGAGGCCAGGCAGCGCCCTCGCTTCGGCGGGGGCGCTGTCACTTCCAGTCGATGCGAACTGCGTCCGGATCCCAGTACCCGCCCCCTGGCATGCGCCCCCTCCTGGCAGGAAGCACCACCACCGTCATCAGGTAGTCGATCACCGCCCGCTGCCGCCCAAGGTCGAGCGCGTTCCACATGGCTTCCGGGTCTTCGGCGCCTACCAGTCCGACTACCGGGTTTACCTTCACAGCAGCGGACAGCACCTTCTCGGCATCCGCAAGACGCTGCTTTGCCGCCTTCGAGGCAGCGCGCCACTCCAGCATGTCCATCTCGCCGCTACCCAGGGCAGCTGCGAGATCGGTCAGCATCTCGCGCGCCTCGCGCATGTCCCGCTGGGCACCGCGCACATCCACCGGGTCCTCTCGGGCGGCAAGCAGATCAGCAGCATCGGGCCGACTCACACGCTCCAGCACGGCTAGCTGGACGTAGTCGTCGAGGAGGTCGACACGGCGCATGATGTGCTTGCTGACGCGGCAGGTGTATGAGGGGATCCCCAGCCGTCGGTGATGTTCGCCGCCAGTGGCGATGCGCAGGCTCCCGCCGTGGACCCCGCAGACGTAGAGCGTGCTGCCCAGGTGCCGGCGCGCGCTGCCGGTCGTGGTGCGCCGCGACTCGTCTTTCAGGAGCGCCACGACGCTCCGCCATTTCGGCTCGTCAACCAGCGCCTTCCACCCGCCGCGGCCAGCCTCCTTCCCACGATGCACGAGGATGCCTGCATTCCGGGGCCGCAGGACCATGGACCGGACCTCTGCGCCCGCCCACTTGACTCCAGTGCTGGTGAGGATTCCGTCCTCGTTCCACCGGGCCGCCACGGAGTTCAGGGTCGCGCCAGCCAGCAGCAAGTCCACGGCCGATTCGACGAGGGCGGCCTCGGACTCAGGGGCGATGTTGGCCTGGGTACTGCACTTGCGGCAGAAACACTCCACGGTGAAGCCCTGTCGGGCGCTACAGGCCTGACAGGCGCGGTTCCGAAGGAAGTCGCCCTCTTCCCCGCACGAGAGGCACAGACGGACACTCAGGAAGCCGTCGGCCTTGTCCTCGTCGCACCGCGGGCAGTGCAGCGACCTCGGAGTGATGCCGTCGGGTTCGTACCCGAACGGGCGCCGGCCGCCAAAGTACTCGCCGCGCTCGGCCATCTGATCGCGCTTCCGGCGTTGCCGTTCGATCATGCGCTCGATCTCGTAGCGCGCCTGGACACCGAGTTGGCGGGCGATCATCCGGCCCGTGGCCGTGGTGAGGTCCAGGTGCCCGGCCTTGACGGTGCGGGTGTCGATGCCCTTCGGCTCGCAGACGTTGATGTACTCCTCCAGCTCGGCCGGGGAGCGGTGGAGGCGGTCGGTGTGCCACGCAAGAACGCAGTCACCTTCACCGTCGCGGAGGGCCTGAAGCATGGCGATGTAGTCGGGGCGGGGCTTGCCGCTGTATGCCGAGAGGTCGTTGTCCTTGAAGGGGCGGACGACGCGGTACTCGACATCAGAGTTGGAGAGCTGGGCCGCGAGGGTGTGGCAGTCCTCGATCTGCCGCTCGACGCCGAGGCCGGCGCCTTCGCGGTCCTCGCTGATGCGGGCGTAGATGAAGCATCGGACGATGCGGCGGCCGGTGACTGGGTCGACGTGCTCGGGCATGTCCGTATCCTGGCACTTTAGAAGCGCACATGGCGGGTGTTTGCCAGATCGAAGCC
>NZ_JBSGTX010000077.1:0-37380 GCF_053607625.1 Streptomyces sp. NPDC055103 | reverse complement strand
GCCCAGTTTCTGGGCGACCGCTTTCATCGCGGCCCACTCGGTGTCGTAGTCGGGCTGCACCTCGGCGACCATCCGCACCGCACGACGGCGCAGCTCAAGCGGGTACTGGGAAGGACGTGCCATGACTCGATCCTCTCAAATGATCGAGTCCCTACCGAACCCAGAACGGTTCACAGGCTGTTTTCCCAGGTGGATGGGTGAGCTGAGAGTTGTGAGGGGTGGACTCACCATGGCTCTGGTAGTGGAGGCGGCTGTGATGTCGAGGTGGGCAGACCGCCCCCTTCGGCAGCGGGTGGCGTGACGCGCGGATGCTTGGCTGGCGTCGGTACCCGTTGCCGCGCCCTGCCCTTCCGGAGCGTGGACGGTTCCGGCTTCTGTGGCGACTGTGACCCCGCGTTGTGGGTAGTGAGGGGCCTCCCTGCCAGCAGTGTCCGATTTCGACATATCCGGGCGAAGTTCTGATAGTTGCTGATGTGTGTTGCGGTTTGAGATATTCGCATGTCGGGTTGGGTGCTGTGTGCGCGTGCCGGTTTGGTATCGGCGAGTAGGCGTCAGTGAACCTCTTTCATCCTGTGCTGGAGGGTGAAATGGGCTGGTCAGCGGTGTGGTGACGAGGCAGGGCCCCTCGTCGTTGGCGTGGTGATTCCACTCATCACACCGGCGACCGAAGGGGCCCTGTTGGTTCCGTATCCTGCCACGCTCGACGTCCCGCATGAGCTCGTCGAGCATGTCGCCTGGCTGCTGCACGAGCACCGCCAGGCCCGCAATACCCGCTGGCGCAAGCTCGGCTGCTTCAAGCAGGCGCTCCTCACACTGGTGTACCTGCGGAAGAACGAGACGTTCTCGCAGCTCGGAGCCGGTTTCGGGATATCGCAGGCCACCGCCTGGCGGTACGTCGACGAGACCTTGGACGTCCTGGCCGGCTGGGCACCCGGCCTCCACGAAGCCCTCACCGGCCTCGGTGAGGGCGACCACGTCATCGTCGACGGCACTCTCATCCCCATCGACCGGATCCGTGCGGACGAGCCGTACTACTCGATGAAACACCGCAAGCACGGCATGAACGTGCAGGTCATCGCCCGCCCCGACGGCACACCGCTGTGGTTTTCCCGCGCGACACCGGGCCGCACCCACGACCTGACCGCGGCCCGGGCCCACGGCATCGTCCAGGCCTGCCTCACCAGGCAGATCCTCGTTCTCGCCGACCGTGCCTACCAGGGCGCCGGCGCCACATTCCGGACCCCGTACTACCACCACAGCGAACAGCCCGAGCACTACCAGCAGTTCAACCGCGACCACGCCAGACTGAGAGCTCCCGGAGAACGGGCCTTCGCGCAGCTGAAGTCCTGGCGAATCCTCCGACGAGCCAGATGCTCCACCCGCCGCATCGGCACAGTCGTCCAGGCCGTCCACACGCTGTTGACCTGCAACTATTCAGGATGAAAGAGGTTCAGTGACAGCACGTCAGAACTGGGTGCTTCCGCTGGTCGGGTGTTGAGGACGGGCGGGCTCACTGCCGTGGAGCACTATCCGCCGTCGGCGCGGCTGTCGTGGGGCGGTACACCCCACCCTGCCGGACTCGAGAGCCCCGGCGGCCTCTCACGCCGTGCTAACCCCTCCGGCGCCAGCATCCTTCGAACGGGTTAAATGTTCGAGTAAAATATATGGGTAAAGTCTGCTACCTTCAGGCTGGAGGTAGTGACATGGCATCCGAGGAAGACCTTTTTGCGGCCGTGGACAAATTGCTGGAGGAGGAGCCGCAGCTCCCGCCCCCGGCGGAGCGCGCCCGACTGCGTGAGGCCGCCGGTATTACTCAGACCCGCCTCGCGCAGGCCATGGAACTGAAGTCGACACAGTCCATCAAGAACTGGGAGAACGGCCGGTCCGAGCCGACGGGCCACCGGCTGGCGGCGTATCAGCGGCTGCTGAACGGCTGGGCGGCCAAGTACCCCATGGACGGCGCCATCCCCGTCGTCGCGCCCGCGCCGGTTCCCGCGCAGCAGCCGGTGCCGGAGACGCTCACGGGTCCGACCGCTCCCGAGCCGGAGGAGACAGCGGCACCATCGGCCCCCGCCACGCCCGCTGCCCCCACCGCGCCCGCCGCCCCGGCTACCCCCGACGCCCCCGCCGCACCCGAGCGCCCCGCCCGTCCGGCCGCGACAGCGCGGCGCCCCGTGACGAAGAGGGCGACGGCGGTCCCCGCGCTGGACCCGAACTTCCCGCACGGTCCCCTCGCTGTCCTGGACGGCGACGGCTCCGCGTACGGAGTCAACGGCATCGTGCTCGACTGCCCGGCGACCACGATCGTAGAGCTCGTGGAGTGGACGTTGAAGGAGTCCGGCCTCGGGGCACCGAGGCTCCACCGCTACGGCAAGGACTCCGACCCCCTGATCGTGCTGACCGCCGCGGCGGCCGTGAAACTCGGCCTGCCCGAGCGCCTGGAGGACCGGCGGAACCTCCGCCTGGCGGAGGACCACCCGGTCGTCAAGCAGGTGGCGAAGGCGAAGTGGCAACTCACCCAGCGCGGGTTCGGTCCTTGGGCGCGGATCTACCGCAAGGCCCAAGGCCGCGACCGACAGTGCGTGCAGTTCGCGATCCTGCCCTGGGACGCCTTGGACTCGCGCTCCTGGCCCGGCGTCACCGAAGCGGAGATGGAGCCGGCCGACCTCGCCCGCGTCCTCGGCGTCTACGCCCAGCGGGTCACCACACCGCGAGGCTCCACGGCCGTCTCCGGGCTCGAGCTCATGACCGCACTGCGCCCGCCCACGCGCCCGGTGCGCGACGAGGAGACCGGCAACTGGGTCAGCGGCCCCAACCCCGGTTCGCTGGGTACGGAGCCGATGGACCCCGCGCCGCCGGAGGGCCAGCCCGAGCACCCCGCGATCTACCACTCCGGCTGGAAGGGCGGCTTCCTCCACGAGGAGGCGTACCAGTGGGTGCGGCCGGTGGACACGCTCACCGGCGAGGAGTGCGTCCTTCCGTACGCCGTCGGCCTCGACCTGAACACCGCCTTCCTCGCGGCCGCGGCCCGCCTGGTCGTCGGCCTGTCCGCCCCCGACCACTTCGTGGGCCCGAGGTTCAACCCGAAGATCCCCGGCTCCTGGCTGGTGGACCTCTCCCACATCGAGCTGGACCCCCGCCTGCCGTCACCGTTCACGCCGACCGGCGAGCGGCCCACGGGCCCCGCCTGGTACCAGACGCACACCGTCGCCTACGCCCAGGAGCTCGGCTACAACGTCGACATCCTTGAGGCGTACCTGCGCCGTGAGACCGGCGCGTACCTGGACCCGTGGCACGACCGTCTCAAGACCGCCTACGTCGACACCCTCGCCGACCTCGGCGTCACCAAGGAGCTCACCGACGCCGAGTTCCTCGTGGCGATGGAGGTCCACAAGCAGATCGACCCGGCGATGGCGGCCGTGCTCGCGGCGATCAAGGCCACGATCAAGGGCGGCATCGGCAAGTTGTTCGAGAACCCGCAGGGCAAGGGCTACAAGGAAGGCGACCCCTGGCCGGCCATGCAACGCCCGACCTGGCGCCCGGACATCCGCGCCGCCGTCATCTCCAAGGCCCGGGTCAACATGCACCGCAAGCTGATGAACATGGCGAAGATGACCGGCCTGTACCCGCTCGCCGTGCTCTCCGACTGCGTCGTCTACCCCTCGCCGGGCGCAGGCCCGCTGGACTTCCTGCCCTACGCGGCCTCCGGCAAGCCGCAGCCCGGCGGCTTCCGCCTCGGCCCCACCCCGGGCCTGGCCAAGCTCGAAGGCGTCCAGTCGATGGCCTGGGCGGTCGACCTGATGGAGCAGGGCTACAACCCCGCCCGTCATATCAAGGGCGGCGACGCCGTCCTCGACGAAGGGGAGTGACCCATGGGAGAGATCGACGACGCCCTGGAGCGCGCTGACCGGGAGGCATTCACCCGCGAGCCGCCCAAGACGCTCCAGGCCCGCATCACCTACCTGATCAAACAGCTCGGCACCACGGCGGCCGTCGCGGCGGAGATCGGCGTCACCGCCGACTCCGTCAACCGCTATCGCCGCGGCGCACGCAAACACCCGCCGAGGGACATCGCCGCAAAGATCGACGACCTCGTACGGTCCCGCTGGCAGCCCCAGGTCCGCAGACGCCGCCGGAAGCGCGCCGCCACCACGGGCGGGATCACGGTGGAGACCCGCGCCCGCTTCGGCTACACCGCCCCGATCGGCACGACCGACGACGGCCGCTTCCGCCGCCTCACCATCCACCTCCCCCCGGCATACGCCCGCCGTCTGTTCGACGCCCGCGAACAGGGCTCCAGCGACCAGCACATGCGCAAAATCATCGCCGACGGATTCAAAGAGGTGTATTTCCAGGACGGCGGAGCCCGCGCCATGGGGCTCTCGGACGTCGAAATCAACGACATCGACTACCTGGACGTGGATTTCTAGAGAAGGAAGACCCCAACGGCACGCATGAGGCCCGGATCCACAGGATCCGGGCCTCATGCCGTTTCAGTAGCGGGGACAGGATTTGAACCTGCGACCTCTGGGTTATGAGCCCAGCGAGCTACCGAGCTGCTCCACCCCGCGTCGGTAGACACCACAGTACGCCACTCACGGCACACTGTTGACCAGGTCGTTCTCGTCGACCGGGGGTGTCCGAGGCGGGCGGGCCGGCTCGGATCGCGACTACTGCGCGCCCTAGCCTGGTTCGATGACGTACGAGGGGGACTTCCGGGTCGGAGACGTGTTGTCGGTCGCCTGCCCGTTCACACCGACCAGGGTCGAACGAGGCGTGATGTGGAACTACGTGTCGGTGCGGTGGCCGTGGCGGCACGTCGACACCGACAGCGACTTCTTCCACTGGAACGGGGTCGTCGCTCTGGGCGTGGAGAGCGGCGGGCACGCCCCGCCGGAGGCCGAGGTGGAACTGTTTCGGACCGATCCGCCGCCCGAGTACCTGAAGGCGGGAGACACCTGCCAGGTCGGAGTTCCGCCGACCGTAGTCCACGTGACCGCTGTCGATCACCACACGCCTCCGCTGGAGACCGCGCCCCAAGCTGACTGTGGCCGTGCTGCCCCGCGGTCTGTCGTACCGGGCGTTTCCGGACGACAGTCATCTCAACGGGGAGGGTTACGCCCTCTACCCGGGTGGCGGGACCCCGTTCACCTTCGAGCTGCTGATGCGGCCCTACGGATTTCTGCAGCCGGGCGATGAAGTCGCCGACGCCGCGGGGCGGGCTTGGCTGTTCGACGGCCCGTGGGACTGGACCGCCTTCGACGCGGCGGGGCCCGGCGCAGGCCCCGAGTGGCCGCTCGTCCTACTGACCCGCGCAGGAGAACCCTGCTCCGCCACGGACGCGAGGTCAGTCACCGAAGGCACAGCCACCGGTTCCCACCAGACGACCATCAGGCACTGGATGTCCCTCACCGAGGCCTCACCCACGCACTGACGAACGGCGCTGCCAGACGACGGCGCCCTCCCGGTTGGGGGGCTCTGTGCTTGTGCGGGACGGGCAGCGGCGGTTCAGCCGGCTAGTACTCCAGCAGGACTTTGGTGTCTGACCTGGGACGATGCCGGGCGGCTGGAGTGTAGCGGGACGGTGGCTGGTCAGGGGCGGTCTCGAAGAGACCGCCCCTCGATCGTGCGACAGCGCCGCTGATAGTGGCATCGGCGGGCGACCGCTTGGCGTCGTCGGCGCCAGTTCGACCAGCTCATCGCGTGGCGTCGGCCTCGGTGTCCGCGCAGGTGCGGGGGCTGGGGACGACAAGCTGCCAGGAGTCGCCGAATCTCCGCCACTGTGAGCTCGATGGTCTCGGCTGTCTCACCGGTTCTGCCCCCTTTTCCCGGGGCTGGTGTGCCGTGGTCGCCAGGAAGGCGTGCGCGAGCATGGCGAGGGTGATGTGCCGGTACCAGCCGACGTAACGGCGCACTTCGTACTGGTCCAGGCCGCATTCGTTCTTCGCGGCCTGGAAGCACTCCTCGATCGCCCAGCGCGTCCCGGCGATCCGCACCAGTTCCTGAACGGTGGTCTCCAAGGGGGCGTAGGCGAGGTAGTAGGCGATCTCGTCGGGCTTGCTGATGCTGCGGCGGGCCAGCGCCCACCGCATCCGGTGGGGGATCTCGCCTTGGTAGTCGAACTCGGCGACGGCCGGCAGCCGGACCGCCGCCCAGTGGTAGACGCGACGTCCTTTCGCACCATCGCCGCATGAGATCTCCTCCCACGCTTCGTCCGGGGCCTGCGCGAACAGTCCCTCGATGCGTGAACAGCCCACGGTGAACTGGGACTTGGGCACAGCCAGCACGTAGCCGACGCCTGACTGTTCCAGCAGTCGGCGGAAGCGGCTCTCCTGTCCGTAGGCGGCATCCGCGGTGACCCAGGCGATGGGCAGCGGCGAGGCGAGGGCACGCAGCACCATGTGCCGGGCCAGTTCGCCTTTGGTGGCGAACTCCCGGTCGTCGGGGACTCTGGCCGCACGGCAGCGTTCGCGGTCCTCGGCCCAGGACTTGGGCAGGTAGAGCTCGCGGTCGACCAGGGCCCGGCCGCGGGTGGTGGCGTAGGCGGCGAAGACGCCGATCTGGCAGTTCTCGGTGCGTCCGGCGGTCCCGGAGTACTGGCGCTGGACGCCGGCGGAGGTGGTGCCCTTCTTGATGAACCCGGTGTCGTCGATGATGAGGACTCCGGCGTTCTCGCTGAGCTTGTCGGCGACGTATTCCTGCAGGTCGTCGCGGATGTCGTCGGGCTCCCACTTCGCGCCGGCGAGTAGGTGCTGCAGGCCATCAGGGGTGGGGTGGCCTGCCTGTTCGGCCAGCTGCCAGCTGTTCTTCCGGGCTACCGGGGCGAGCAGACCGCGTACGTAGTCGCGCATGCGGCGACGGAGTTCGACCCGATCGAAACGGTGGCCGATGGTCACGAAGAGGTCGTCCAGTTCAAGGTCCCACTGCTCGGCAGCATGCTCGGTGATCACGCAAGGAGGCTGCCCCGCCGATGCCGCTATCAGCGGCGCTGTCGCACGATCGAGGGGCGGTCTCTTCGAGACCGCCCCTGACCAGCCACCGTCCCGCTACACTCCAGCCGCCCGGCATCGTCCCAGGTCAGACACCAAAGTCCGGCTGGAGTACTAACTGTCGATGGCGATGCCGAGCCGGTCGGCAACGGTGGTCAGGGCCGCTCCCAGCGGAAGCGCGACCCGGGTGAGAGCGTGCCGGTCGCCCCGCGTCGGGTCCCGGTTGACGATCAGCACCGGCTTCGCGGCCTGGGCGGCCTGGCGGACGAACCGGAGCCCGGACATCACTGTCAGCGAG
This sequence comes from Streptomyces sp. NPDC055103, assembly GCF_053607625.1. Taxonomy (NCBI): domain Bacteria; kingdom Bacillati; phylum Actinomycetota; class Actinomycetes; order Kitasatosporales; family Streptomycetaceae; genus Streptomyces; species Streptomyces sp. NPDC055103. The sequence goes on along the minus strand of NZ_JBSGTX010000077.1, from coordinate 30,093 downwards.
GATCCCAGGATCAGTAGCGAAGCCGCCTCACGGACGAGTGCGCGGCAGTGTTCGACCCGTTCCGCGGGAACGGCTTCGCCGAAGAACACCACGTCCGGTTTGAGGATGCCGCCGCAGATCGCGCAGGGCACCACGACGAAGTCCGAGACCTGTTCGTCGGTGAGGTCGGCGTCACCGTCCGGGTTGATCGCGGCCGGGACCGGCGCGAAGCCCGGGTTCGCCGCCTCGAGCCGCCGGGCGAGTTCGCTCCGCGGGCTGAAGGCGCCGCAGGAGAGGCAGACGACGCGGGCCAGGCTTCCGTGGAGTTCCACGACGTCTTCGCTGCCGGCCACCTGGTGCAGGCCGTCGACGTTCTGGGTGATCATGCCCGAGAGCAGGCCGTGGTGCCCGAAGGCCGCCACTGCCCGGTGCCCGGCGTTGGGGCGGGCGCGGCCGAAGGTGCGCCAGCCGAGGTGGCTGCGTGCCCAGTACCGGCGGCGCGCCTGAGCTCCGGCCGTGAAGTCCTGGTAGGTCATCGGAGTGTGCCGGCTCAGGCTCCCGCCCTCGCCTCGATAGTCGGGGATGCCCGACTCCGTGGAAATGCCCGCGCCGCTGAGTACCAGCACGCCGCCGGTGCCCAGCACGTCGGCGATCGGCCCCAGATCCGTCGTGCCCGGTGGCAGGTCCTCGGTGGGGGTCCAGCTGAGAGTGGGGCGCATGCGCATGCCGCAAGGGTACGGAACGGCCGACGGCACCGCTTGCGTCGAACTGTTCACGGACCTGGGTGTCCACTGAGTTACTCGGGAACCTGACGGGGCCCGGTGCCGACTTGCGGACTTGGTTCCGGGTCGCTGGGCCGGCCGCCCAGCCAGGCTCGACGCTTCCCGGTCGGGCGGCAGGTCGACGGGGCGACGGGTCTCGATGTCTACGGGGCCGGTGCCGCGGTGGCTGCCTGCGTGCGTGGCGTACTCATCGACGCCGACCGCTCGCGGCGCCGGGACTTCCGGCTCGGGCTGCGCGCCGGCCAGTCGCAACATCACGCTGCCGACCGGCGCCCCGAGGACACCACTCATGCGGGCGCCGGCCCGCCCGCGAGTGCGAGACCGACCGCCGCCGGCGACGACCGCAGCTGGTCGGTCCGCCGGCCGTGGCTGCGGGTCAGCCCCTGGACGTGTTCCACGAACGTGCGCCGCCCGCAGCCGACGTTCGAGCAGATGAACCGCCGGCTGCGGCTGAAGTGCGACGCTCCGCCCGGCGCTGGGCACATCGGCCGGCAGACGCAGGCAGGAGCCGTGAACACGATGTGCTCGTGCCTCGAAGCCCGGGCATTCGGCACCCGCCGTGGTGCAGCACGCGCCAAGGTGCGACAGGGCGCGTATCGAGTCGTGGTCAATCGCCGGGACTCGCCATCGATCATCGGGATTGACTCGTGTGGCGGGCTGGCCCCGTCGGCCGCCCCGCACCCGACCGGATGCAGTCACCGGAGACGCTCCCTAGGGCTGATGGCCCTGGCTCCCGTTCAGCCAGGTGCCGATCCTCGGCAATGCTTCAGGGCCGCTGTCGCGCTCCACCGACGCGGCGAGGTCGGCGATCGTGACGGCGGCCAGCGACGCGCGCCACGCAGCGTCGGCGGCTCCCATCGCGCGGGCGATGGGGCACCGCTTCGTGCACTGCTCCGGCGGCGTACCCAGCGGTCCGCGCTGACGGATCGCCCGCGGCGAGCAGATTGCCCACCGTGGTACGGAAGAACCCGATGGACTGCTCGTCGCGCCCGACGCCGTACTCGATCGTGCGTGCCACGCAGTTCTTCGAGTTCATGGAGCCGACCATGTCGTGGACCTCGGACGAGACCGCGGTGCGCCTGCCCGCGACGCCGCTCCAGCCGATCGCCAGCGCCGATGTCGTCGACACCCTCGCAGACGTGGCCACCGGCGCACCGCTCGACGGGATTCTCGACGTTGCGGGCCCCGACAGGTTCACACTCGACGAGATCGGCCGAATGACGCTTGCCGCGCGAGGCGACCGGCGCTCCGTCGTCGTCGACGACCAGGCGGGCCTGTTCGCCGCCGTCCACGGAGACGTCCTCACCCCCGGCCCCGGTGCCCGCCTGGCGTCCAACCGCTATCAGGACTGGCTCAACGGCTGACCGCCAGCAGACGCGCGCCTCGATCATCTGGATCAAGAACCTCACTCGGGCTCCCTGCTGATCTGCGGGGTTCGATCTCGTGACGGAGCCTGGTCCGGGAGATCTTCATGTGTGACGCGAGCGCAACTGACTGATGCGGCAGGGGAGTTCAGTGGGCCGCACCTGCCGATCGGCGAGTACGGCCCATACCCCGGTGGTTGCGCCAGCAGTTCGAGGGCGTGATCCGGCGGTTCAAGACTGGCGGGCAGTGGCGGGAGATGCCGGCCAAGTTCGGTGCGGGGTCGACCGCCCACAACCACTTCCGGCAGTGGCGTGACGCTGGCGTCCTCGAGGCCCTGCTGGAGGGCCTGATCGATGAAGCCGTGAGGCAAGGCGAGGTGGACCTGTCCCTGGTCAGTACCGATTCCACGACCACCCGGGACCACCACGACGCTGGCGTAGCACCGCCGACCCAGTCCCCCGGACCAGCCGTCCCGCGGGTGTACGCCGAGGACCCGCCCGCCGCGTACAACAAGCGCTGGCCTCCCGCGGATCGATGTCTACCGTCGTCACCGGCCCCGTCCATGGCGGCGCCGGTGACATCCGGCCCACGGACCGTGGGTTCTGGCGGAGTGGGACGGCTCTCCGTCTCGGGTGCGCGTGCCGTCGTCGGGAACCCGCCGCCGAGAGCGTACCGACGTGTGAGGTCCCCCCCGGCTGAGCGGGCGCCGTACAACCCGATACGCGACAACCCGATGCGCGTGGGTGCTCGAGATCGTTGTCCGTCTGCCGGGAACACCGGCGCGTCGGTGCCTTCCCCGCGGGGAAGGCGGGCCGCGCGCCCTCCACTTCGTGTTCCCCGCCCCTCGCCGGGCGAATGGGCCCTTACGGAAGGCGGAGAATGACCACACGCAGAAGCTTCCTCGGCTGTACCACCGCGGCCGGCGTCATGGCGGGCCTTGCGGCCCCACCAGCGGCGGCCGAGGACGGGAGCGGGGCACCCGCCGACGACTTGGCCGTTCGGCGTGGTCGGGCCCGCGACGCGATCGTGGCGGTCAACAGCGGTATGCGGTCGCACTACGCCGCGCTCAAGTCGGATCTGATCGCGCAGCTCAGTCCCGTCCTCGTGGTCCAGAACGACGCCAGGGGCGGAAGGTTCACCCTCATCCACGACGGCACGCAGGAGTCGCTGCATCCCGTCGGGGAGGTGTTCGAGCTGGCGAAGTCCGTCAGCCATGTGCCGCTCGGCGTCTTCTCGATCATCGCGCCCCACCTGAGCGACAGGGTTCCGAACGTCCCTGGCGCGAACCGCATCGATGCGCACGACCTCGCCATGGTCGCGTTCAAGGACACCACGAACACTGACTGGATCACACCGCTCCGGCAGTACGCCGACACGTTGGCTGCCGCCCGGCGGCAGCTCGATCAGGCCGGCATCCCGCCGGAGATGGTCGTCTCGTGCGAGCGGGTGCTCGACGGCGCACTCCGGTTCATCCAGCTCTCCACCACGGACCGTTCCTTCGACATCAGGTCGTTCGAGGACTTCTCCTACAGCGTGTACGCGGACATCCGCACCAACATGAGGTACGCGGCCGAGGCCCAGATCGCGGGTGTGCAGGGCGTCCTGCGGAAGTGGCGGGCCCGGATCGGCGAGAGCGCATGGCAGGACCTGTACACGGTCGTGCTGTCCCAGTGGGCAACGTCCCAACTGAACCAGAACTCGATCATCATCAGGCCGTGCATGAACCCGGTGAAGGTAGCTAGCCATCTGATCGACCTGCCGGCCGCCGAGCCGCTCTCGGACCCGGTCTTCGTGGCCCTGGACAACCTCGCCCGGATCGTCCAGGACAACATCGCGGCCGAGTTGGTCTTTCCTTCGGACCGGCCGGCCGCCGATGCGCTCAAGGGCCCGCAGGATCTGCTCGCCGACGAGATCCTGGACCAGCTCGGTGCGCCGACGCCGGGCGCGGCGGCGTACTCCGCGACTGCCAGGGCCGAGCGGGGCGCCTGCCCCGTCACCCGCAGCGGCTCGGCGTCTCAGCAGGGCGGTACGGCGCACGACCGCTGAGGCCGGACACGCCTCAGCGCGGCCCTGTCTTCCTACCTTCGGTCCACTGCCACGAAGTCGACAACGCCCTCACCACTCACGTGCGGTCCTTCACTCACATGCTCACAGAGCGCCCGGGCGAATGGTGTCGACGGTCACGTAGTTCCCCTCGGGGCGCGCTTCGGCTTCACGTCATTCCCCACCCCTGTCCGGACGGCGGTGCCGGAAATGTTGATCAGACGTGGAAAATGCCTGTCCGGCGTGTCGGCGCGACCCCGTGGCCGACTGGGGGGCCTTGCCTGTGTTCGTCACGCAGGTGTCGCCTCTCGGCGCTCCGTCGTCATCGGTGGGGTGGGGTGGCTGCGCCGTTCAGGCAACGGTCGAGGAGCGCGCGCATGCGGGGGCGGGGAAGGGACGGGTTGGCCGCGGCGCCCTCTGCACAGGGCCTTGCCCAGCGCTTCAGCGTCAGACCCGGCTGACTCGAAGCAGAGCCAGCAGACGCGTCGGTCTGGGTCTGTGGCCCAGGCCGACGCCGCAGCCTAGACCCGTTCGACCTGTGGTTCTACCGACTGTCCGCCGCAACTCCCAAGGGCCCGGGCCCCGTGGGCGGCTGTCTGCGGCGCATGACCCAGCTCAGGCAGTGGGGCGAGCACGTGACCGCTTTCGCGGGCCGGGTGCGCGCCCAGTCGGGTGGGGCGGGCAGGAAGGCCTTGATGCCCCCCTGACGGCTGGGGTCCGGCCAGTACCAGCCGAACGGCGCGCCGGGCGGGCTGTCCCAGTACCACTGGAACCGGCACAGTCCGGAGTGCTGGTGGAGGACGACCGCCTTGGCGCACAGGGCTTCGGCAAGATTGCAGTCGTAGCAGAGCAGGCCGCGCAGAACCCCTGTGGCGTGGTCGTGATCGATGACCTGGGGTGGTCCCGGGCAGATGGCGCAGCGGCCGTCCTGGACTCCCCACAGGCGCCACCAGACGTACCAGCGCGGGACAGTTCCTGATGCTGTCCAGGTCTGCGTCAGCGGGCCGTGCCACGGGCGGCGGACGGTGTTGGGCCAGTACCGGTTGTCCTCAGAGCAGCGCAGGGATCGCGGTACGGTCGAGGGGTCCACCGGCTCGCCCGCCCAGATGGCGTACTTGGGGTGGCACGAGGCGCAGTAGCGGCGCTCGGTGTCGTACGCGGGGTGGTAGAGGCCTTCGCTGTCGAGACGGATCTGGGCCGGCCAGGCGAACGGCAAGGGTTTTTGTGCGGGCGGATGGCACCAGTTGGGACTTCCGATGGTGCGTGCCCGCATCATCGCGCCGCGAGCCGAGCGCAGCCTCTGCGCGAGGTCGGCGGCGAGCTGTTCGGCGGCCGGGGTGCGTGGGGGAGGCTCGCGCGGGAGGAGCGTCTGGGCGATGAGGTCGCGCGTCGTACGGCTCGTGCCGGCCGGGTCGGCGGCGGTGATCATGAGGGCATCGTGCGGGCGATGGCTTCCGATGTCTACTGCGAAGGTCTCCCGGTCAGGTTGACCGCACGCGGACGGGTGGGGGTGTTCGTTGCGGCCGGGATGCGGCCGGTAGACGGAAGGTGGATGGCTGTGTCGGGGGGGCGGTCGGCTGTTGGTCTGCTTGACACCCCATGGGTGGCCTGGCGCGGCCAATCGGGTTATGTGGCGGGGAGTGGCGTGGACGTGCCGAGGCGACGGGGGAGATCGTCGGGGGTCTTGGTCCAAGCGGAGCTCGCGGGCTTCTGGCTTTGCATGCCAGGTCCGCGTTCCAGCTCGCTCAACTTCCCGCGCCGAAGTACCTCATGCTCGCACCGTTTCCCTGCCGCCTGATCGCCGCGGGAATCTCCGCAGGCACCGCCCTGCTCATGGCAGCCACCGTCCCGGGAGCACATGAGCCTGTCGCGCCGAGCTGCCCGGTGATCGGGGTGAGCCTTCCCGTGGCGGTCAAGCCGCGGATCAAGGACACGCGGGCCTTCGGACAGGCGAAGGGAGGTGTCGAGATCACCGTCCGGGACGACAGGATGAGGCCCACCGGCTTCATGTCCGGCGACGCCACCCGGACTCAGCAGCTGAACAGCAAGTCCAACAGTGGGAAGCGAAGCTCAAGTGAGCGTCTTCCATTCTCAGTCTGAGCTGGCCAGGTGCGGGCAGGGGACGGCTTGGACCAGGCTGGTGATACGTGTGGTCGAGCATCGGAGCTTACGCAGGAGCCGCCAGATCTTGAGGGTGGCGACGGCCCGTTCGGCCAGGGCTCGGATCTTCGTGTGGGAGCGGTTGACTGCCTTCCGCCCGGCGGACGGCGTCTCCCAAGGCCCGGACCGCCTCCGCAAGAGTTGGGGCGGGGGCAGCCAGGAGGTCCACGGCTTCGGTGACGTACCGATAGACGGTGGTGGGCCCGATGCCGTATCCGCCGCGAGCGGGGCATACGGGTGTCCGTTGCGGAGATGGGCGAGTGCGAGCAGGGCGGCCGGTCGCGCCCCGCATTCAGGCATCTCCACCGGGTACCGGGCTCCTCCCCGGGCGGGCCAAGTTCGGCGGACAGGAAGCGCAGGGCGGAACCGGCCACATCGACGCCCGGACGGGTAACAAGCGTGCGAAGCCTCTGGTGGAGACGGATTGCTTGGTCGAAGACCCGATTACCAGCGGCTTAGCCACTCGGTAAGCCCAACTGGTCATCCCGGCAGTCCGGTTGGAAAGCTCTCACTGGTCCCCAGGGGACTGGCCAGCCGGCCAAGTCCTGAGGCGTTCCGCTTGGTGTGCTTTGCCCAGGGGCGCTGACCATCTGTCCCATTCCATCAGGCACGGCAGCACGCGCGTTACCGACAGTAACCGCACCTCAGTCCACTCTGCGACTGATCGCCCGGAAATGGAGCCCCTTCTTTGACGCATACATGCCAGTCTGCTCCTTGCGGCGCCGTGTCTTCGATCGCGGACGCGGTCGGGGGCGTCGACATTGGGAGAACTGCATGTTCCGAGCAACCAGACCCATGGTCGGACTGGCCAGCCTCGTACTGATGCTGATGGGGTTGATGGTGCCGCAAGCTGCTGCCGATCCGTTGCGCGGCACAGACCCTAAGGCCGCTGCCGCCCAGTACGACGAAGCGGTGTACGTCGTGCAGGAACGAGAGGACGGCACCGTCTACACCGCCATCTACGAGCCCGCCGCAGGCGTCACGCCCGATGAGTTGAGGGCGTCACTGCGGCGCCAAGGCATCCGCGGTGTGCAGGACGCTGAACCGACAGCCACAGCCACAGCCACAGCCGACATCGGGACACTCGGCTGTTCCCCGATCGTCGGGACCGCGTCCGCTCTGTGCGGCGCCAAGTGGTCCTACGGGGCCTACAACGACCCGCAGGTGTACTTCCTCGACCACACCAGCGACAGTTGGCCGGTGAGTGACGCACAGGTGGACTGGTACCAGTCGCCCGGGATCGATGCCTACTACCGCTGGTACACAGCCGGCTGCCCCAGCGGCCGGCACTGCGTGCACACCTACAGCGGCAGCTACGGAAGCGACTGGTACGGCCAGACCTCGTACACCACCTCCGGCGGGTACTTCGTGGACGGCTCAGTCGTCGTGAGACTCAACGATCAGGTCACGCCGAATACCTACGCGGCACGGCGCAGCGTCGCATGCCATGAGATGGGCCACGCACTGGGGCTGGATCACAACGGGTCGACCAACAGCTGCATGTCGGTTCCCGAATTCCCGCAGCACCCGTCGTCCCAGGACTTCTCAGTGCTGAACCTGCTCTACCCGAAGGCCGGCACCTGACAGACCTGACGTGCTGCCGCCAGCCCGGCACCGGGCTGGCGGCAGCACAGTGCGGGTCAATCAGCTTCTTCGATGTGACCACCGATCGGGTGACGGTCCGTGAAGCGCAACGAGCGAGGCCCCCGGGCTGTTGATCGAGATGCCTGACGTCTCAATGACGTTGCTCGGGGGCCTCGTTGGTCATGCGTCCTGTCGCACTCGACCTGCCGCGTGCACTTGTGGAGTGGGTCACCATGCTGATCGTCACCCGTGAGGGCGACCGGCGCTGCAAGCTCCGTCCCAGCGAGCGATGGTGGCACTGGTGTACCTACGAGAGCACACCACTCTTGCGAAGATCGCCGCCGGGTTCGGGATCAGCGAGTCCACCGCCTGGCTATGTAGAAGACTTTCGAGAACGTCTGTCGCCCAGCAGTGAGAACACCCGGTTTCACGGGGAAGTCTTGTCGCCGAGTTCTGGACACGCCTGAGTGCTTGCTTCGGGACCACGGTTGTGCTCTGCAGGACGAGGGCCTGGTGCTGCCGAAGTCGATCCGGCGATCTGGCGTGACGCAGGCCGGCCTGTCGCTGCGTGCGGTCACCGCGTTGGCTACGACGTCCTGGATTCCACACGTGCCGGTCACTCGGTGGCGGCCATCACCGCCACGAAGATGAGGCCCGCCGTGACGGCCCACAGGAACAGGGCTCCGAGGGTGGCCAGCACGCGCATGTAGACGGGGTAGACACCGACGCTCTCCGCGGGGTCGTCCGGGTGATAGCAGATCTCGATCTCGCCCGCGTACGCGTCCCGGTAATAGCTGTGGGACGTGCCGCTCTGGTCCGTGTACGTGTACTTCCCCGACTTGCCGTAGGGGCTGGTGCGCACGGCCATCACTGTGGTGCCGCGCCTGGGGAGGAGCCACATCTTCGTGGCCCGTTCCGTCGCGGCGCCGCTCGCGGCGTTGAAGAGCACGGTCACGATCCCCATCGGGATCGCGAGGAGGAGAAAGCCGGGCTCTCCGTGCATGACGAACAGCACGCTCGTCCCGATGAGCGTCGCGAGGCCGGGCCCGAGGGTGAACAGGAGCCAGATCCCTGCCCGCACCTTCGCGCCGGTGCTGACGGGCGTACCGGGCGTGGGCGGAGTCCGCAGGGAGCGGGTCGTCACCAGCGCGGCGCCGTCGAAGGACGGGGCCGGCTCCGGCAGCGCGGCCAGTGCCGCGCCCACCGTCGTCGCGAACAGACCGACCGAGGCCTCGTTCACGCCCTCGACCCGGTGGACGACGGGCGTGGCCCCGGCCGGAACCCGCAGCTCCACGGGCACGGCCCGGCCGTCCGGTACGACGTCCCGAACGGCCCGCAAGGGTATGCGTGTCTCTTCGTCCCCGCGGCGCAGCGTCAGTGCGTCATCCTCATGACGCAGAACGGCGCCGCCGCTGCCGCGCAGGACAGGGGCGGATGGTGTGGTTGACATGGACGTGATCGTAAGGGGCGACCCACAGTCATCCTCGCCACGGGGCGTGGACCCTCGTCGGCAGGCGTCACTGTTCCTACTTCTCGCCAATATTCGAGGCGCTACCGACACGTCACCGTTCCTGGAACACAACAACAGCTGTTCCTGGTTCTCGCCTATGTAGCCAACCGCCCATGCCTACACCAGCGCGGTCGTCGACCTTCTCGCCGCCCGTGCACCGGGCCTGCTCAAGACGCTGCGCGACCACGAACCCGACTTCGTCCTGCTCGACGGGCACTCTCGCCGAGTGCGACCGGGTCGGCGACGGCCGGGCCGACTACTCCCACAAGCACCGGCGCCACGGCGTGAACGTGCAGGTCGTCACCGATCCCGGCGGTCGGCTGCTGTGGCTCTCGCCCGCTCTGCCGGGCCGCACCCACGACCTGACCGCTGCCTGCACCCACCGGATCATCCGGATCTGCGAACGCCAGGGCGTTCCGATCGTGGCCGATCTCGCCTACCAGGGCGCCGGTCCGTGGCTGACCACGGGCATCAAACGCAAGCCCCTGCAGGAACTGACCCCCACCGACAAAACCCGCAACCGTGCCCTGGCCGCGGCACGCGCACCCGTCGAGCGCGGCGTCGCCCGCCTGAAGTCCTGGCGGATCTTCCGCAGGTCCCGCTGCAGCCCCAACCGCATGACGTCAATCGCCAAGGCCGTCCTCACCCTGGAGCTGCAAAGCTGAAGAAGCTCAGTGCTGTCGCGAGGGTTTCGAGATCTGTCGTCACAAACGGATCAACGAGACCCTCGCTTCATGCGCCCGAAGACTTCGGACTTACTCGTCTAGAAGGGCGGAGGACCATCAGGTTGGCAGGGTTCGTCCGGCGTGAGCATTTCTTGGATGCAGCGGCGCAGCCCGCTGCCGTAGTAGTCGACCGGTTCGAGCCACGGGACCCGCTGGAACAGGTCGCTGCATTGGTCGGTGCTCGGGTCGGTCAGGAGGGCTCGGAGCTCGTCGGGGACCGGGTCGCCGGACAGGCACAGCCAGGCGAGGCCGGCGCCGATGCGGATCTCGGATGATCGGCCGGGATCCGACCACAGCTCCCGGGCCCACGACGGAGCGTTTTCATCCTGGTGTTCGCGGGCGAGCTGGGCGATGGCCAGGATCAAGCTCACGCGGACCGCCGGATCGGCTTCCACCGCCAGCCTGCGGTGCAGGGTTGAGGAGACGCGCTGGATCTCGCTGGTCGCCGCCGCCAGGACGAAGGCGGTCGCGGAGCGGACATCGGGATCGGGGTCGGGGAGAAGAGGGAACAGAAGGTGCAGGTCGTCCGTGATGGCATCGCGAGCAGCCTGAATCGTCCAGTTCGTCGGACACATCGTGGTGCCCTCCGCCTCCAGAGGATCCTCGGCGACTTGGAGAAGGCCTTCGCGTGTTCCGTCTCCGAAGTGCTGGCATCGCCCGATTTCGGCGATCAGGCGCAGGGTGTCCGCCCGGAGCCCGGGAAGCCCGGTGGCCGCGATGCGGAGCAGGAACGGTACTGCCAGTGCTCCTACCGCGATCGTGCTGCCCTGGTGGTAGAGGTGTTCCCACAGTTCTCCCAAGGCCCGACCGGCGGCTTCGGCGTCTGCGGAGGCGAGCGTCGCGAGGCGACCGGGAACCTCCTCGCCCGGTCCGTAGAAGTGCGGGAACCGCTGCCAGGGGATCTCGTCGTACTTGAACCCGTCCTTGACCTCCCACGGGATCGCGCCCATGACCGTCCGCATGTCGGCATCCGTGCCTGCCCACGGCTCGGGCCACCTGGCCCAGCGCTCATCGTCCATGGTCTGGCCTTCCGGTCTACCGACACCATCCGAACCCCGGGAGTCTAACGACCGATGATCAAGAGCACGGTCCGCCGCTGCCGCACTCCGGCGGCACCACACCACGGTGACGTCATGGAACGGACAGCGTTTCGACACTGGTTCGGGAGACACGATGCCCTCAAGGCCAAGGTCGTTTGTTCACGGGTTTCGACAGCATGCGGCCTTCGGCTGGGCCTGACCGCGAGAAGCGTCTTGCCGATCACGGCCGGCCGGGGGACGGCCTGCTCCTGGCGGGCCGGGGCGATATCGCGTGGCGGCTGCGCCCCCGGTCGGGCAGGGTGCCCGTTGATGAGCGATGAAGATGTGATGCCCTACGCCCGCTTCGACTCGGTCGAGGGCCTGCTGCAACGAGGGCGCGGCCTGGGTGTTGTACGCGCGCTGCGGGGTCCCCTGGCGGCCGCGCCCTTCGTCTACGACGGGATCCGGCGGGACTGGCGGTGGGACGGCTTCGATGACCGTGCCTGCTACCTCGCCGGGCTGGTCCGGGACCTGGGACTGTCGTTGGCGCCGGTCGTGGAACTGCTGACAGGGGACGAGGGGCAGTGCCGGCGGGCTGCTGCGGTGCTGGAACTGCTCGCCCTAGATGATTGCGACGAGGCCCGTAAAGCCCTGCGCTCCCACGTTCGGGAGGGTGCGCACTGGGTCTCCGTGCTGGAGTCGGTCTCCGGTCTCTGGCCCCTGGAGTGGTGGGAGGACCTGGGTGAGGTCGCGCGGGCCCGGATCGGCGGGGAGCCTGAGCCGCCGTGGTTCACCGAGCCGTGGACCCGGTTCGGGATCGAGGTCCGGAGGCCCGCCCCGGGCCCGACCCCTCACGATCTGACCGGCCTTGCGAACGACGAGCTACTCGACCTGCTGGCCGAGTCCCGGCCTTGGGCCGCCAGCAAGGTCGACGCCCTGCGCGAGCTGTCCCGCCGGGATCCGGTGGAGGAGCTGATCCCGCTCGTGCCCTCGCTTGTCACTCCGGACGGCCGCCGTCCTCTTCCCCTGCTCAGGCGGGCCGTCGACCGCCTCGGAGCCTTGGCCATACCGGCCGCGCGCCGCTGGGCGGGTGACGAGCGCGAGTGGCTGGCCCGGCTCGGCTCGGACGTCCTCGCCGATCACCTCGGCCCGGAGGTGATCCCGGTCCTCGTGGCCCAACTCGCTGACCAGTGGCGGACCCGCGCGTGGTGCGGCCCCGACGCCACGGCGAAGCGGCTGGCCCGCTTCGGTCCTGCGGCCTCCGAGGCGGTGGCGGACCTGCGCAGGTTCTGGCTGCGCACGCCACACTCCTACGAGCGGGCTGCCTACCTGGAGGCACTGGCAGCCATCGACCCGGTCGGGCTGGACTACGCCCACACCGAGTCCTTGTGGGACTGCGAGGAGCAGGCCCGACTGCTGGGCGTCGCTCACGCCCCGGACCACCGCGAAACCTTGGAGCGGATCGCGGCGCTGCGCGACGACCCGATGGAGACCCCTGACGTACGGGCAGGCGCCGAAGCACGGCTGGCCGCCACGACCACCCCGTGCTCGCCGTGACCCGATCTGGACAGTCAATGGCCGCAGTGCCTCCCGTTCCCGGGGTCTGGCTCAGGTTCTGTGATGCGCCCACGCTGAGTGACGGCTGAGCTTCTCTAGGCAGTGCGTGAAGTCGCCCGAAAATATGCCGTGGTCAGGTAGCTGGGCTGACAGTTCGGGTCCGTGGAAGAGATCGCGCCCCGGTTGAAGGAGCTGTTGTTCCCGTCGATCGCGGACGTCGCGGTGCTGTCGGTGGACGTGAGTATCGCGATAGTGCGGGTCGACGCGGAATGCACTGCAAACGGTGCCGCTTGCCCAGCGTGCGGGGTCTGGTCGAACCGGGTCCATGGTTCCTACCTGCGGTTTCCGGCTGATGTGCCCAGCGCCGGACGAAGCGTTGTTCTTCAGCTGAGGGTCCGCCGGCTTGCCTGCCGGAACTCGGAATGCACCCGCCGCACCTTCGTCGAGCAGATACCCGGCCTGACCCGTCGGCACGGTCAGGGGACCGAGCGGCTGCGCGCGACGCTGGCCTCGGTCGGCCTCGCCCTGGCGGGCCGCGCCGGCGCCCGCCTGAGCTCCGCGCTCGGGGTATGCGTCAGCCGGAGCACCGTCCTGCGCCTGGTCGACGCCCTGCCCGAGCCGGAAAAGCCCGCCCCGCGTGTGGTCGGCGTTGACGAGTACGCCACCCGCAAGGGCCGCCGCTACGGCACCGTTCTCGTCGACGTCGAGACCCGCCGCCCTGTCGACCTGCTGCCCGACCGGGAGGCATCGAGCCTGGCGGCCTGGCTCGCCGATCGGCCCGGCGTCGAGGTCGTGTGTCGGGACCGGGCGCCGTTCTTCGCCGAGGGCGCCACCGCCGGTGCACCGCAGGCTGTCCAGGTCGCGGACCGGTGGCACCTCTGGCACAACCTCAGCGAGGCCACCGAGCGGAGCGTCGCCCAGCACCGTCGCTGCCTCCGCGCGCTGGTTCCCACGGTTCCCGCACCCGCTCCCGAACCCGAGGCCGCCCCGGCAGCGGACTCGCACGGTTCTCCTTGGCCGCGCGGGCACCGATTCGCCGATCGGACCCGGGATCGGCATGCCGCCGTCCACGCTCTGCTGACAGCGGGACACAGCCGTCGCTCGGTGCAGCGGCAGCTCGAGATGACCTACCGCACCGTCAAGCAGCTCGCAGATGTCCGCGTACGAGCGGAAGTGCAGAACCACGTACGGGTGAACGGGCTCTGTCGCTGATCTTGTGACGCTCCGGGTCCTACCTGGACCAGGTTCTAGGGTCGCCACTCCTCCCGGTAATCGGGGTGCTCGGCGTACGACTGCGCGAGCACGCGAAGGGCATGCCCGAGGCCGGCGAAGCGTGCATCGGACGGATCCATTGCTTCGTAGTCCCGGGCCAGCATGTCGACGAGGTCAAGCGTCGGCAGGCGGCTGTCAAGGCCCGGCGCCGACTTCACCAGGAAGCTCTCCTTCTGGAGCCTGGTCAGCGGCGTCGACGTCGCCACCACCGGCACCCCGGGAACCGTCGTCACCCTCGGCGACTCCCAGACTGACGGTGGCCACAGCACCGCGGACACCAACCGGCGCTATCCCGACTTCTACGCGTCCTTCATGAACGCCAAGCCCTCCGCCCCGGGCGTCCTCAATGCCGGCATCAACGGGAACCGGATCGCCGCGGACTACGTCACAGGGACCCTTCCCAGCGCGATCACCCGCCTCGACCGCGACGTCTTCGCCCAGCCCAACGTCCGCGAGGTCGTCCTCTACGAGGGCGTCAACGACATCGTTCACGACGGCGCGTCGGTGGCCACGGTGACCGGCGCCATCCGGACGATCGCGACCCAGGCCCGCGCCCGAGGAGTACGCGTCACGGTCGCCACCATCCCCGGCTTCTCCGGCTACGCACCGGCCGCATCCTTCCGTGCCCGCGAGGCCGTCCGGCAGGCGGTGAACAACTACATCCGCACCACGAGCGACATCGACGACTACATCGACTTCGACGCCGTTACCAAGGACCTCGACGACCCGTACGCCATCCGGCCCGCCATCGTGAGCACCGACAAGCTGCACTTCAACGATGCCGGTACAGAGCTTCTCGGCCGTACCCTGGCCGACCGCCTCCCTCAGGTATCGCTTCCCATGGGAGAGACCACGTCCGCCGACTTCAACGGCGACTCGGTCTCCGACCTCTTGGCCCGCCATGACCCCACCGGCACTCTGAAGATATGGCTCGGCCGTGGCGACGGGACGTTCTCCGCGGCGAAGGACGTGCCCGGGAACTGGTGGAATTACTCACAGACCATCGCCGGGGACTTCACCGGCGATGGCAAGGCAGACATCATCAACCGCTACGAAGGGCCCGGCAGCGCGACCCTCGCCCAGAACACCCTCCGCCTGTGGGCCGGTCGGGGGGACGGCACCTTCGCCGATCCCACCAAGGTGACCGAAGGCTGGAACTTCACCCAGACCACCGCCGGCGACTTCGACGGCAACGGCAGGACCGACCTCATCGCCCGCGACCCCGACGGCAACCTCAAGATCTGGGCCGGTCGAGGCGACGGCACCTTCGGCGCCCCGGCCCACCTCACCAGCGGGTGGAACTTCACCCAGACCACCGCCGCCGACTTCAACGAAGACGGCCAGGCCGACATCCTCGCCCGCGACCCCGCCACCAGCACGCTCAAGATGTGGACCCACAACCCGGGCGGCTACTTCAACGCACCGGTCCCCGTCACCGGTGGCTGGATCTTCTCCCAGACCACCGCCGCCGGCGACATCGACAGCGACGGCAAGGCCGACATCCTCGCCCGCGACAACGCGACCGGCAAGCTGAAGGCCTGGTCGGGCCGCGGCGACAAGACCTTCGAAGCCGCCCGCGACCTGACGAGCGGCTGGTAGCTGCCACGGGTTCGCTTCCGGCATCCGCTCCTCGACGCAGCCCCAGGTCACCGGCCTGGGGCTGCGTCGCTGACCGGGCTGCTCCTCCGAGGCGAGCGGGACTGATCATGCGCATCCCGGTGGCCGAGCAGGCCGAGCCACGCAAGATCGAGATCAGCCGCGGAAGCACCACCGCCAAGGAGATCTCAGGGTGATGTCCACCGTCGCGGCCCGGTTCTGCCGTCATAGTCGGTTCCGCTGGGCGAGACAGGGCCGAGTGCGGCAGGCCTGAGACCGGGCCGACGACACCATGCGGCACCTCGCCAGCTACTGGGAGAACTTCCGACAGAAGGACGACCCGAAGAAGCCCCCGGCCGTCACCGCGCTCGAGGACGCCCTGCACGCGGGACACCAGGCCCGCATCCACGTCCTCTGCAACGGCCGCGCCTCCGGCGCCCCGGCCGCCCGCGAACAGTTCGCCACCGTGATCCTCGCGCGGGTCAGCACGGGCACCTGAAAGCGCCTCGCCCCGATACCCGGCCTCGCCCCCAAGCTGGCGACGACGTAACGGCGGAGCCCGCGCTGGCATTACGCGCGTGCTCGGCCAGGGTCCAGCAGTTCTTCCTCGACAGGTCCGCCAGCAGGCCCAGCACCAACGCCGTTGCCCGGCGGCGCGGTTCAACCCGCACCAACCGGGCCGCGATGCGACCCATCAGCTGGTCGAACATCGACCGCCACCGGGCAAGTACTACGCTGTGACCTGCGGCCACCGCCTGATCTTCGTTCGTCGACACAACTCACGATGATCAACGGAGGCTGCGGCCCCACCCGCCGGTCGAGAGATGGCTATGGGGCATTACGAGCGTCGGCCGACAGTGGGACAGCGCGGTGAGAGGGCCATGCGGCAGTAGAGTTCCTGGGCGTGTGACCGAGCCCGTCCGGCCAGGGCTGCAAGCTCGTCGAGGAAGTCTGCAAGCCGGCCGGGATCGGCATCGCCGTGGAACTCCCCCGCTTGCGACCACGGTATGCAGATCCTGGCCAGTCGTTCGCCGGATGCCTCCACCAAGGCGTCGCGCACCTCGTCGGGCAGAGTAACGATCCAAACGCTCTCTGCCTCCGGGCTCGTCACCAGATGACAGAACCGGGGGTGTCCGGTAACCCGTGAGAGGGGTTCACGAACCAGCAGCACCACCGACTGACGAGTATCCGCGCACAGCCTCCGCCGTGGTGGCTCCAGGGAGAGCTGGCACGCACGGCCGACGGCCTACCTGGCAGGGCGCCTCGAAGCCGAACAGCACGCAAAATCCGGCGAAGCCGCCCACAACCAAGCCCTGCGCGCCCTCGCCGTCGCCTTCCTCGACCCCCACCAGGCCGACGACGAACTCGACCTCGCCGAACAGCTCCTCGCGCACGGCGCGGGCGCGGGACGCGCGAAGGCCCGGCGCCACCAGGGGAATGGGTGACGCCGGGCCGGCTCGGTGGTGTTGCTTATGTGCCGAGGTTCACTTGCCGAGGAAGGCGTTGTGGACGGTGACCGTCGACCGGTTGTCCTGCTTGTCGGTGACTACGGCCTTCAGGGAGAGCGCCTTGCCCTTCTCAGGCGCGCGCACGGTGACCTTGCCCGCGACGACCGGGACGGACCGCCAGTTCTGGCCGTCGTGCGAGACCTGGACCCTCAGGGTCTTGAGGTTGGCTCCGGCCGCCGCGCCCTGTACGACGACGGGGAAGGTCTGGAGGACGCCCGCTGGAGCGGTGGAGTCCAGCGCGAGCTTCGGCTGGAAGCGGACCGTGGAGACGGGCAGTTCCGCCGGGGCGCCAGCGCTGCGGGCTGAGGTGAACGTCCACGAGGCGTCGATGCGCGTGCCGGTGTGGTTGTACTTCGGGTCGCGGTTGACCGTGGTCGCCACCGTGTACGTCGCGGACTCCGCCGGCAGCGTGAAGCTCTCCCGGTCGACGGCGCCGTCCTTCTGCGCATACAGCACACCGTTGCGGTGGACTGTGGTGGTCGCGCTGGTGTAGCGGGCGTTCCCGTAGTGGCCCGCTCCGTCGCTGACCATCGTGAACGCGCCGTAGATGTCGTCGTCGGAGCGGACGATCCCCTCGCCGGGCTCCATCCGGGGTCCGACCACACCGACGTTGACGTTCCTGGTGTACGTGTTCCCCGGCTTCAGTTGGGGCTCGGTGCCGAGGGAGTACACCACGTCGATGGGCCGGCCGCCGTCGGCGTCCGCCCCGCCCAGAACGAGCGCGGTGACGCTCCAGCCGATCCCGTCGTCTGTGCTCAGGTACAGCTTCTGGGTGCCCGGTGCCGGGTGGGCGGGGTAGAAGTCCACGAAGCCGCCCGCGTCCGGCAGTGAGCCCTCTGCCGAGAGAGCTCCGGCGACGCCGGGTGCGGACGCCCCGAAACCTACCTTGATCAGGGCGAGATCCTTGGCCGTGTAGACCTTCTCGTATCCGTTGGGCAGTTCCTTGACCGCGCCGCCCGCGAGGGTCTGGTAGATGCTCGTGCCCCGCTCCCAGCGGGCCGACCACTGCTGGGTGAGGGTGACGTCCGCTCCCACCGAGCCATGCCGTGACATGCGGACGTTGTCGAAGCTCCGCGCGTCGAAGCCCTGGGCGTACCCGGCCTCGGCCGTCGAGACCGTGTAGAACATCCCCACGCGCGTCTGCCGGGCGGCCTCGTCCGGCACCTTGACCGTCACCGGCCTGGTGGTCCGGGCGTCGAGGGTGACGGTGGTGGGTCCGGTCACCGTAAGCCGGGGGTTGTGGATCAGGTCGAGGCCCTTGCGCGGGTCGGCGGGGTCGACCTGCATGTCGGCCTGGAGGTTGTAGGTGCCGCGGGGCAGGCGGACCGTCGCGGAACCCGCGGACAGGTCCGGGAGGAACTGCTGTTCCGAGGCGAGGCCCTGGTAGCCGTACAGGTCTGCGCCCCAGACGGCGCCTGGCGCGTCGGGCCGTCCCACCGTCTCGAAGGTGACGTCGTAGGACTCGACCTCACGGTCCACCGTGGCCGGGGTGCGCACGTTCTGGCCCGCCCCGGACGCGACGACCGTGGCCGCGTACGAGCCGTCGATCGCACCGCCGATACGGGTGTCGGCCGTCAGGTCCACCGAGGCGATGCCGCCCGCCGGGACCGTGATCCGCTGCGCCCCGAGGGTGAAGAACCCGGCGGGCGCAGGCTGCCCGTCGCCGCCGGTGGGCGCCTCGAGCGACAGGTCGAGCGTCACATCGGCGGTGCCGCCATTGCGGTAGGTGACCTGTTTGGTGACCGGTGCGTCGTCGTCGTGGGGCCACTGCTGGCGGCCCAGGTGGAGCGGTCCGCCTTCGGAGAGGACCGTCTGGTCGATCGCCCGGTCGACGGATAGGCGGCCCGCGCCCTGCTCGAAGACCGATTGCGCGCCACCCTTGGCCGAGCCGGTCAGGGCCGCCTTGAGCTGCGCCCCCGTCCAGGTAGGGTTCTTCTGCTTGAGGATCGCCGCAGCGCCCGCGACGTGCGGGGTCGCCATCGACGTACCGTCCAGGCCAACGTAGCCCGGCGGGTTCTGGTCCGGGGTGCCGGTCGCGGCGGCGGCCGTGATCCCCACGCCGGGAGCGCTGATGTCGGGCTTGACCGCGTGGTCCTCCTTGCGGGGACCGTGCGCGGAGAAGGGGGCGAGCCGGTCGTCGTCGTCGACGGCACCGACGGTCAGGGCCGCTTCGGCGGTGCCCGGCGAGTTGACCGTGCCGGGGCGGGGATCCCAGAGGTTGCCCGCGGCGACGGCGAACAGGACGCCCTTCTCCGCGGAGACCTTGTTGATGTGGGCTTCCAGTGGGTCGATCCCGGGCCGGTCGGCGCTGCCGAGGCTCATGTTGATGATGTCGGCGCCCTGGGCCACGGCCCAGTCGATCCCGGCGATGGACTCGGAGTCGCTGCCGTAGCCGTAGTCGTCGAGGACCTTGGCGCTGAGCAGCCGCGCCCCGGGAGCCACGCCCTTGAAGCGGCTGTCCTTCGCTCCCGTACCGGCCGCGGTGGAGGCGACGTGCGTGCCGTGCCCGACGCGGTCCACGGTGTCCGCGGAGCGGCTGAAGTTGCGTGCCGCCGCGACCCGTCCGGCCAGGTCCGGGTGGGTGTCGTCGATACCGGTGTCCAGGACCGCGATCTTCACGCCGGTGCCGTCGAGCGAGCGGCTCCAGGCCGCGGGGGCTCCTATCTGACCGGTGGAGCGGTCGAGCGAAGCCTTCCGCACGCCGTCCAGCCAGACCTTCGCGATGCCGGAGGTCCTCGCCGCCGAGCCGTCGGCCTGGGGGCGGGTCAGGGCCTCCCATAGCGCCTCGGTGCTGTCGGTGGCGCTGGTGACGGCATCGGCGCCGAGAGAGGGCAAGGTCCGGTTGACGGTGGTGCCCTCGGAAGCCCGCACCTCGCTGCGGGCGGACTGGGCCGCCGCTCCCCGGTAGCCGACGATCACCTTGAGCCCGCCCCGGTAGGCCTTGCGGCTCTCCGGCTCGGCGAGTCCGGTGACGTCGAACAGCCGCTGGTCGAGCGTGCCGTCGGCGACAAGCCGCCGGGCGTCGCGCGGCATCACGTAGGTGCGGCCTTCGTGGACCTGGGTGAAGAAGGGGATGTCCTCCCGGCCCTTGGCCCGCTCGATGCCCGCGACCCGGCCCTTGGCGTCCACGAGGACTCGGTCGCCGGTGATCAGGACGACGGTGTGCACGTTCTTGCCCGGCCCGGCGTTCTTGCCGCCGGCCTGTGACGCTGTGGTGAGGCCGCCGTCCTGTGCCGACACCGGGCTGGTCAAACCCGCTGTCAGAGCCACGGCGGCAGCGGCGGCGACCGTGACCGCGTACGCCTTGTTTACTGGTGTGCGCAAAACTCCCCCTGCTCAGGAGCGAATCGGGCGGGCGGGGGCCTGGCCCGAACGGGGGCGTATTCAGACATGCGTACGCCCCGGATTCCTGAAGTATGTCGAGGGCGTTCCGGGGCACTCAATGATCGTTCTGTGACGGGACGTTGACCATATAAAGACGCGAAAGACGCGCCGGAAGGGGTGGGCGGGTTCCTTCTTCCGCCGCGAACAGCCGGATTGACAGCACATCTTGAGATCTTTCGGGCGCGGTGGCCGGCAGTGGACCGGCAGAGATGCCTTCGATGTCCTGCCCCCCTCGGCAATCCCTCAGCGGCCGAGAACTCCAGATCCTCCGCCTCCTGCCGGACGGCTCTACGTACCCCGCGATTACCCACCGTCTCCGCCGCGGCCTGCACGCCGAACAGGGCCTTCGTCGGCTGAAGCTCGACGGGCCGGCGCCTGGCGGGGTGAAGGCGATCACGAGAGTTCTTGGAGAAGTGCCGCGTAGGCGCGTGTGGTCGTCGCGGTGGGGCGGGGGAACGGCGATGCCTCTCGGCTGTCCCTGATGGTGCGTCAGGCGAGTTGCCGAGAGGTCAGCACGAGTCCTCAGGGCCTGTCGCCGCCTGGCGGGCCTCGGGCGCGGGGCCGAACTGCTGGCGCAGGAGGATCGTGAGCAAGCAGGCCGCCGCCGCGCTGCGCAAGCCCTTTACCCGGATGGCCGCCGCGTCAGCCCCGCTGCTGCGCTGCCCCGATCCGGCCGTCGTCACCGCCACCGAGGAGCTGATGAGCGCCGCCGGGAACTTGGAGGACACCTCGCTCCTGGAGGAGAAGCTCGCTGCGTTCGGCCGGGCCGTCCAGGCAGCCACCGCGCCCCGGCGACCTGGCGGGAACGCCGCCGCGCCTCCAGCACGGTGTTGCGGTGCTGCGCCATGACGTCCCCCGGGGCAGTGACGGGCGTGGGTGTGGGCGCGACGGTAGTCCTCAAGTGCCCCTGGCGAAGGTAAAACTGTCCGGTCGTCACCCGGAAACTGCCCGCTTTCTGTCCTGACCTCACCCCGTCCGGCGACGGATATCTGGACGTCATCAGAAGCGATCCGTCAGGAGCCGGTCATGCCGTACCCGGACCATCCCGTACCGCCGGCCGTCACCACGGTCGCTCTCTACGCGTCCGACCCCGACCCCGAGACGGTACGGGGGATGCTCGCGGCCGCGGCAGCCGTCGCGGCCGGCCACGGCTGGACGATCGCGGCCGGCGGGACGGTCGCTGACGACTGCCTGCTGACGCAGGCGCCGCAGTCCCGGCCGGGCTGGGACCGCCTGCGGGGCTTGGCGGAGCAGCGCCGGATCAGTGTCGTCATCGTCCCCGCGCTCGGGCACATCGGGTTCAGCTGGTCCCTATGGCAGGCCGAACAGCGCTTCCTGCCCCGCTACGGGGTGTCCGTGGCCTCCGTCGAGCCGATGCTCGACGCCGTCCTCGCGGGGGCCGGAGATGAGCCACGGAAGCGTCGTCCACGACCCCACCGGCCGGTGGGGAGCTGACCTCCCGATCGACCGCAAGCCCAACGCGAAGCTCGCCGCGAAGGTGCTCGAA
The DNA here is from genome assembly GCF_053607625.1 of Streptomyces sp. NPDC055103. Classification (NCBI taxonomy): domain Bacteria; kingdom Bacillati; phylum Actinomycetota; class Actinomycetes; order Kitasatosporales; family Streptomycetaceae; genus Streptomyces; species Streptomyces sp. NPDC055103. The sequence goes on along the minus strand of NZ_JBSGTX010000077.1, from coordinate 8,102 downwards.
TGGGGGCAGGACGATGGCACGGACCCGCCTCGGGCCGACATCGAGCAGGCCGCCCTCCAGCTGTCCGGCCACGCCGAACTCACGGCGTGGCCGTTCCATGGCCACACGGCCCGGTCGGTCAGCAGGGCGGTGGCGCATCGGGTCTGCAATGCGGCCAGCCTGCGGACCACCGGGGCCGCGGTGGCTGCGATCTCTCGGTTTGGTGACAGTGGTGTGAGAGACGGTGGGTCTGGGTGTGTTGGTGCTGGTCAGGGCCGGTTGAGAGGTGTGGGGTCGCTGTCATGGTGGTGAGAGATCGGTGGGGGATCGCTGTCGTGGGTCTTTATCGCGGCAGGTGTGACGCTGTCTCAGTTTCGTGAGTTCTGATCCACTGGCCGGCGGGTGGTTGGTGTGATCGACGGGTGGAACGAGAAGAACAGGACGTGGCCTCGGAGGGCTCGGGTGACGGGTCGGCCGCTGTTTTGCCTGCGGTGTCGGTTCGGGCGTTGCGGGGCCCCGCGGTGCGCCGGCTCCTGGCTCTGCGTCGGGAGGGGAAGCTCACCACCCGGCATGTTCGGGTGGCGGCGGATGCTTTGGGTGTGCGGGAGCGGGCGGTGTGGCGGTGGCTGGCGGCCGCTGAGGAGGACGAGGCCGCGGCTGTGGCGCCGGGGGAGCGGGCCCCGTATCCGGGACGGTTCACGGTCACTGCGGAGGTTCGGGCTCTGCTCGGGCTATGGAAGGGGAACGTCGCCGCTGTCCATCGTGAGTTGACGGCTCGTGCGGTCAGGGGCGAGGGTGATCCGCCTCCGTCGGTTCCGACGCTGCACCGCGCGATCCGGCGTGATCTGACGCCGGGGGAGCGGGCCGGGCGTGCCGGCGGTGAGCGCGAGGCTCGCAGGCATGATGTGTTCTTGTCCCGGCCTCGGGGATGGCGGAACCAGGTCTGGGAGGCCGATCACGTCCAGGCCCCTGTGCTGGTCGATGTCGAGGGCACCGTCCGCAGGCCGTGGATCACCTGGTTCGTCGACTGCGCTTCGAACACGATCATGGGTGTCGCGGTCACACCGGGGCATCCGTCGAGGGAGTCCGTCCTGGCCGCGCTGCGCGCCGCGGTGGTGCGCGAGGAGCCGTTCGGGCCGCAGGGCGGCCTGCCGGAGAAGGTACGCGTGGATCGGGGCAAGGACTTTCTGTCGAGGACGGTGACTGCCGTTTTCAACGCCCTCGACGTCACCGTCGAGGACCTGCCCCCGTACACCCCGCACCTGAAGGGGACGGTGGAGGGGCTGAACCGGGCCGTGGAGTCGATGTTCCTTGCCGCGCTGCCCGGATACGCACGTCAGCCCCACCCGGGCCGGCGCCGGGCGTGGCCGAAGGACGAGGTGCTCCTGGGCTTCGAGGACTTCACCACCCGCCTGTTGGACTGGGTGGCCTGGTGGAACACCTCTCACCACCCCGATCCTTTGAAGGGCCGGGCCCCGCTGGAGGCATGGGAGGCGGATCCGACGCCACTGCGCGAGATCGGTGCGGACGAGTTGTGGACGTTCACCCTGGAGGACGACGGCCGCATCCGGGCGCTCTCCACCAAGGGGATCTCCTTCAGGAACCGCGACTACGTGGGTGCCTGGATGACGGGCCGCGCCGGTGAGAGGGTACGAGTACGGTTCATGCCCCACCACGATCACCGCATCGAGGTGTTCGACGCAGCCACCGGCCGCTACCTGGGCCCCGCCGAACTGGCGGACGCCGCCACACCGGAGCAGATCAGCGCGGTCCGTACAGCGCGGGCCGCCCGCACCCGCCGGCTGCGGCAGGACCTTGCCGCAGCGCAGCGTGAGCGCTACGCCGCAGCCACCCGGCCAGGGAAGCCCGAGCGGCTTGGTGCGGTGACCGGGGTGGAGGCCGACCGGGAACTGGCAGCGGCCGAGCAGTCGGATCTGTCGCGGCTGGCGTTGCCGGACCTGATCCCGCCGGCCGCGCCGCCGGCCGACTGGCGCACGCCACCTTCACTTGCCGCCCGCACCCGCCGCGCCCCTGCGGATGAGCCCGCTGCTGACGAGCAGCCCAGCTCAGGCACTGCTGGCGCTCCCAGCCCGGGCACTGCCGTTGACTCCGACACCACCGGCGAGGGAGAACCGCGGTGACCGCTCCCACCTACCAGTACGTCGATCTGCCCGACGCGTCCATCGTGACGACCCGCGCCCTGTTGACCGCGCGGGAGAACATCGCTGACACCGCCGCCGCGCGGGCGATGATGTGCATCCACGGCAACGCCGGGTTCGGGAAGACCCTCGCCGTCAACACGTGCCTGCGCGAACTCGGGGACTCCCGGGGTGAGGAGGTCTGCAAGGTCACCTTCCGTGCTCGTCCCACCGCCCGCGCCGTACGGTACGAGCTCTTCGACGCTCTCAGCCTCTCCGGCGAGCCACCCCGGGTCACCCCAGCGAGTTCGACCGCCTCCTGAAAACCGCGCTGGCCGAGCGGCCGCGCACGTTCCTGGTGGACGAGGCGCAGTGGCTCAACGGGGAGGCGTTCGAGTACTTCCGCTACCTGTGGGACGAACCTTCCACCCAGATCGCGATCGTCTTCGTCGGCGGCGCCGGCGCGCATACCGTGCTGCGCCGCGAGCCGATGCTCTCCTCCCGCTTCTTCATCTGGCAGCAGTTCACCCGCCTCACGCCCGCCGAGGTCCTCGAGGTCGTCCCGCTCTTCCACCCGGTCTGGGCCGACGCCGACCCGGCCGACATCACCTTTGCCGACGAGCAGGCAGCCCACGGCAACTTCCGTGCCTGGGCCCAGCTCACCGCCCACCTGCGCACCGCCCTGGAACGCACCGGCCGCCTCCGCCCGGACCGCGACCTGCTGCGCTGGGCGTTCAGCCGCCTCGCATGACCACACCCGCCACCTCCCGCCTGGCGGTCGTCTTCGACGCCACTGATGACGCCGCTCACACCCACAGTGCGCTGGCCGCCCACGACCCCACGGCAGGCCGGATCACTCTCCATCCGGGCCCGGGCACGACCACCGATACCGCTCTGGCCCATGACCTGCTGGCCGCGCTGGGTAAACCGCCGCAGCTCTCCGGCCGTTTCCCCGCGGGCCGTCAGCCGGTCTGGGAGGCCGCGACCGCTTGGATCCACGCCCTGCCCGTCGCCCGCCTGACGGTCCTGCGTGCCCACCGCCTGACCGACCGCCGCCTGCAGGCACTCCTCCAGCTGTGGAACAACACCGGTATCCACATGACGCTGGTCGTCCACCGCCCCCGCCTGACGGCCGCCCTGCACCGTGCTCTCGCCCCCATACCCCACACCCGCACCACTGCCATGGCCGAAGCCCGCGCCCTCTACTTCGACGGCCAACCACCCCAGACCGCCGCTGTACCCCGGGCCGCCGCCACACCGCAGGCCCGTGCCCCTGCCCCGTCCCGCACCGGCCCGCTGGATCACCCTCACTTCCCTGGACCGGCTCGTCTCCTACGACAGCCCCAGCCCGTGCACTGGCCCCTGCACACCCGGCCCCATCGACTGGAGACACCGGCCCGCGCCCGCGCCTCTGACTTCCACCCAGACGACGGAGGCAGCCCGACGGATCCACGCCGTGACCGCCCACCCGCAACTGTCCGCAGCCCTGGCAACCACCCTGTTCACCGGCGCCTCCTTCCAGCAACTGGCCACCGCCCGCCCCGACGACTTCCAGGACGCCCCCGCCACGCTCGCCCTCCACGACCGCACCCGCTTTACCGACGGCTGCGCCACCCACCCCGTCCCGCCCTGGGCCCAGGCGTTCCTGCGCGTGGCCGCCCGCTACGCCCACCTGACCGCCCCCCCCGCACCTGCTGGCCGGCCCGGAGCAGAGGCCCGCCGTGCTACGCCTGGCCGAAACAGCCCGGCTGCGCCCGCCCCAGCCGCCCATGGCCGTGCGTACCGGCAAGCGGGGCGCTGTGGTGTGGGACTGGCGGGAGACCCGGGAAGCACACGGGCACGGGCCGGCACCAACTGCCCGCTGACGGCACCGCCTGTACCCGTGGTCACAACAGGGCGAAGTCGATGAAGTCGATGTCTCCGAGAACCACCTGCAAGCCGTGCGCGCGCTCGCCACCGCCGCGGAAGTAGGCGTGCCCGAGCGCACGGGCAAGGATCAGCTGGTGCTGCTTCTCGCCGGCCCCCGCCTCCAGGGCGGTGAACATCTCCCGCGTCACCGCGCCGGGCAGGTGTGCCGTGATGAGCCGCAGACGGGGATCGTCCGAAGAACCCACGCCGGCCCGGAACCCGAACCGCGCCCGGGTATGGACGACCACACCGCGCTCCTCCGCCTGGGCACGTCTGCGGGCGCGGACCCGGGGCTGCCACCGTGCCCGCACGAGATCCGCGATCGTCTGCTCATGGCGGGCGCTGGGACGCCTGCTGGTTCCGGCCTTGCGCGTCACCCACCGCTGCACAGTCCGCTGGGACACGCCCAGGAGTGCAGCCACCCGCCGGGTAGAGCCCCGCTCCCAACGCAGCAGCGCCCGCAGCTGGTTCGCCGTGGTCGACGGAACCGGCTGCGTGCGCACAAGCTGCTCCAGCGCCGCGCCTATTTCTTCCATGCTCCAGACCCTTCGAAGCCGCACTTTCTGCTGGCTCAGGTCTCTCACGACCGGACGGTAGTTGCGGCCGTAATCGGTGTACCGGTGACGCGGGGCATCGCCACGCGGTAGAGACGTCCGGCCCTGCCACCTCCACCTGCCCGCACAACCACCGACGGCGCACCCCCTGACGCACTGTCCCTAGCGACCTTCCGCGCCATCGCCCCGGCCTGCGGAGGCAAGCAGTTGACCAGCGAGACAACGCCGTCACACAGTCGCGCCCCAGCCCATGCAGGCAGTCTCGGTGAACAGCCGCTGCTCATCGGCCTCGGTCATCAGCCCAACCTCCGCGTATCCCTTGATCCCATGAGTACGCAACATGCCTGGAAGGTGCAAAAGGTCGCAACTTCCCCTATTTATAGCGTCGGACGCCCGCCGGCCATCGCCACCACCGTCGCTTTCCAGCCGCTCTGCCGGAGCACAGGTTCCAGGACCGAACCGAACCCACCAGCCGGGCGTCTTCCGGTCGTACGCACGGCCACTCCCGCCCGACATCTCGGAGGTACGGTCTTGGCAGCCCCGCTTCTCCCCACCGACCCAAGGCAGTTGGGCGCGTACTACCTCGATGGGCGGCTCGGCGCGGGCGGCCAGGGCGTGGTGTACGAGGGGTATGGCGAGGACGGACGGCGCGTCGCCGTCAAGACCCTGAACGAGGCAGGCTTCGCCGACCGAGTGATGCTCCGCAAGGAGATGGAGGCCTGGCGTCGCGTGGCCCCCTTCTGCACGACCAAGGTGCTCCACCATGACCTCGACGGACCCGTGCCGTTCATCGTCAGCGAGTTCGTGGCCGGTCCGGATCTGCGGCGCGCCGTCGACGGCGGAGCCCCCTACGGTCCGGAAGAACTGCGCAGACTCGCCATCGGCGTGGCCACGGCGCTGGTGGCCATCCACCGGGCCGGCGTCGTGCACCGGGACCTCAAGCCCGACAACATCCTGCTCGGCTCCGACGGCCCCCGGGTCATCGACTTCGGCATCGCACGGATCGTCGAGGGCACGGCCACTTCCGGCACCCCCATGGGAACCCTGCGCTACATGCCGCCTGAGCGCTACCGCGGTGAGCACGGCGACACCAAAGTCGACGTATGGGGCTGGGGAGCCGTCCTGCTGTTCGCCGCCACGGGGCGCCACGCCTTCGACGCCGACAACGCGGCGGCACTCCCGTACCAGGTCGCGTCCTACGACCCCGACACCTCGGCGCTGGAAGAGCCGCTCCGTTCCCTCGTGACAGCCGCGCTGTCCAAGGACCCGGCCGACCGGCCCACCTCGGAACAGCTGCTGCTGGCCCTCGTGGGCCGCGCGGATCTCGCCGATGTCGTCCAGGGCGTCGCTCTGGACAACCGTGCCGGATCCGCAGAACCGTCCCGCGCGGAGATCGCGGAGGCCGTCTTCGCCGGCCTGGACGCCGGAGCGCAGGAGGCCGTCTCGTCCGTGCTGCTGCGCCTGATCGCGCCGGGTGAACGCGCCGAGGACACCCTGCGCACCGCCCGCCGGACTGAGTTCACCGACGGACTGACCCCGCAGACCGCACTGGACCGGGTCCTGCGGGCGTTCACCGAAGCTGGGGTGCTGGTCTGGGAGAGCGAGGAGGTCGGCCTCTGCAACGCCGCGCTGATCCGTTCCTGGCCCCGGCTGCGCGACTGGGTCGAGGTGGAACGCACCGGCCTGAGACTCCACCAGCGGCTGTCCGAGGCGCCCCGCGTATGGGCGCGACACGGCCGCAAGGGCGGCGACCTCCTGCAGGGCACAGCCCTGGAGCGGGCCCGGGACTGGGCCGCGACGGGACGCCGTCACCTCACCCTGAACCGCGTCGAACGGCACTTCCTGGAGGCGGCGATCGCACTGGCCCGCCGCCGTGGCCGACTGCGCGTGTGGATCAGCGCCGTCCTCGCGTTCCTCGTGGTCATCGCCGCCGGCGCCGTGGTCGTCGCCGTCGACCGGTGGCAGACCACTGTCGACCAGCGCGACCGCGCTGCCTCCGCCCAGGTGGCGGGCGCCGCCCTGGCCGTGCGCCAGACCGACCCACAACTCGCCCGCCGTCTCGCGGTGGCGTCGGCGCGGCTCGCCGGCACGCCCGAGTCGCAGTCGGCGCTCCTCGCGCTCCGTAACCAGTGGGAGGACGACGTGATCAGACTGTCCTCCTTCGGGGCGGCGGAATTCGACCTGAGTGGCAGCGGGCACTCACTCGTGGCCGCGGGCGGCACGCGAGTGGAGTTCTGGAACGTCGAGACGCGGAAGAGGACCGGGACGTACACCGCACCGGCCGGCGTCCACGCGGTGGACCTCTCGTACGACGGCAGCACGGCCGCTGTGAGCACCGACGACGGCTACACCCGCCTGGTCGACGCGGCCACAGCCCGGCTCCGTGATTCCCACGCCTATCGCACCGCCAGACAGACGAGCGGCTACTGGCCAGGAGTGGCGCTCAGCCCCCGGGGCACCTACCTGCTGATTACGACGGTCGAGCCGCCACGATCCACGCTCGACGTGTGGGACACCCGGACCACCCGAAGGACCAGGACCGTGAGCGGTGACGGTGCTTTCAACCTGATGAACGACGCGTCGTTCTCTCTCGACGAAGCGGTGCTCTCGCTCCCTCACAACCAGGAGCCGTTCACATGGTGGGACATGTCCACGAAGAAGAGGCTGCCTGTTCCCCTGCCCTTCGTCGGCCTCGAGGCCGACGAGATTCAGGGCCCTGTGGTGTTCAGCCCGGACGGCATTCACGCGGCTGTTCTGACCCAAAGCGGCGGAATCAGAGTGTTCGACAGGGTCAAGGGAGGGGTGGGGATCTCACTCAAGGGCGCGGAGAGGGATACGGATTGGCCCCTCGCTTTCAGTCGCGACGGCCGTTACCTCGTACAGGGCGCCGTCATCTGGGAAGTGACGACGTCCGGTTTCGGTGAGCCCGTCATGCGCTTTTCGACCACCCAGAGCGAGTGCCATCCCACGACGGCCCTACGTTTCACCTCCGGCCGGTCGAAACTTCGGTGCGTGGGAACCGATGGGGCGGTCCGGTCGCTCGATGTGACTGCCTTCACGCATCCCCCCAAACGTGCGGGCGATTTCTTCGGGTGGTCTGCTGTGAGCGCCGACCGTCGGACCCTCGCGCTTGTCAGCAGCGGAGGAATCCAGATCTGGAACCCTCTGTCGCACACGAAGAGGCTGACCCTGATGGACGACGACAGCGGATCGGCCAGTGCCGTGGAGAGGGTTCGACTGAGCCACGACGGGCGGGTGTTGGCGGCCTACAGCAATCGCGGCCTCGAGATCTGGGACATCCCGGGCGGCACTGCCAGGAAGAGGGGAACCCTGCGCAGCGTCGCGCCCGAATCCAAGACGCTGCGAAGCCTGGCGCCAAGCGTCGATTTCGCGGTCTCACCGGACGGCAAGTCCCTCGCCGTGCAGGTAGTGAACATCTTCCAAGCTGACGGGTGGTTGGATCGGCGTCCCCGGTGGCGGGCATGAAGAAAGCTCCTGGTAGACGGGTTCACGACCAAGATCA
>NZ_JBSGTX010000076.1:0-38499 GCF_053607625.1 Streptomyces sp. NPDC055103 | reverse complement strand
CCGCCGGAGCCGGGGCGGCGGCCGGAGCCGGGGCGGCGGCCGGAGCCGGGGCGGCGGCCGGAGCTGGGGAGGGAGCAGGAGCCGGGGCGGCGGCCGGAGCTGGGGAGGGAGCAGGAGCCGGGGAGGGAGCAGGAGCCGCCGCCGGGGCCGCCGGGGCCGCGACGACGGGCGCGACAGGCTCGGGCGCGGGAGTCGGGGTCGGCGCGGACTCGGGAGCCGCCCCCTCCGGCGGGGCCGACGGTACGGGAGGCGTCGGAGGGGCGGACGGGGCAGTCGGGTCCGCCGGAACCGCCGTGCCCTCGTTCTCAGTGCTCACAGCTCGCTCTCCTCGTTGACTGCTCGTTGGCTGCTCGTTGGCTGCTCGTTGGCTGCTCGTTGATTGACTGCTCGATGATCGCTGGATGACCGCTTCGATCACTGCGCGGGGTGGTCGTGGGTGGTCGCGGGTGGTCGTGCCTGGCCCAGGGTGTTGTCACCAGCTTTTCCCACAGGGCGTCAGGCCGCTGTAAGGCGGAGCTGTGCATTCTCGCTCCACCCTTTATATAAGGACAGAACGGACAGCTTCCGGTGTGCTCGCCCCACCCCGCCAATGGCACCATGGCGCCGTGACTCACGCACGGCAGCACCCGAACAGCGGACCCGTCCAGGTCGTCGCCCACCGCGGAGCCTCCGAGGACGCCCCGGAACACACCCTGGCCGCCTATGTGAAGGCCATCGAGCACGGCGCCGACGCCCTGGAGTGCGACGTCCGGCTCACCGCCGACGGCCACCTCGTCTGCGTCCACGACCGACGCGTCAACCGTACGTCGAACGGTCGCGGAGCCGTCTCCGCCCTCGAACTCGCCGACCTCGCCGCGCTCGACTTCGGTGTCTGGAAGGAACGGGAGGAGCGGGACGACGCCGCGGAGAGCCCCGACTGGGGCGACCCCGGGTACACCTCCGTCCTCACCCTGGAGCGCCTCCTGGAGCTCGTCTCCGACGCCGGGCGCCGGGTCGAGCTGGCCATCGAGACCAAGCACCCCACCCGCTGGGCGGGCCAGGTCGAGGAGCGGCTCCTCCAGCTCCTGAAGCGTTTCGGCCTCGACGCCCCGGCCTCCCGCGAGGACTCTCCCGTACGGGTCATGAGCTTCTCGGCCCGCTCCCTGCACCGGATCGCCGCCGCCTCACCGACCCTGCCGACCGTCTCCCTCACCCAGTTCGTCACCCCACGGCTGCGCGACGGACGTCTCCCCGCGGGCGCGCGCGTGGCGGGCCCCTCGATCCGGATCGTCCGCCACCATCCCGCCGTGATCCTGAGGCTCCAGAAGGCCGGGCACCAGGTCCACGTCTGGACGGTGGACGAGCCCGAGGACGTCGAGCTCTGCGTACGCCTGGGGGTGGACGCGATCATCACCAACCGCCCCAAGCAGGTGCTCGCCCAGCTGGGCCGCGACTGAGTCCTGCCCACTCCAGCCCCCCTCCAGCCCCCCTCCAGCCCCACTCGTCACAGCTTTCCCAGGGCTTACGGGGAGTGCACCGGCGCGTTCAGGGTGTACTCGATCGTCACGAGTGCGACACGCCACGTGCATTGGCCGGTTTCCGGTCCAGTCCAGGGGGGCATCCACACGGTGGCGTGGGGCAAAGGAGGTCTCGGGGGTGGCGTTGGTGGTGGCACAGGAGGTGCCCACGTCGTCGAGCATGGCCGTACCCCATGGCCCTGCGGGCGTGGGTGAGGCGCGACACCGGATGCGGGACGAGCTGTACCGCAGCGGGGTGTCCGAATCGGTCGTCGACGACGCGGTACTGATCCTTTCGGAGCTGCTCAGCAATGCCTGCCGCTACGGCAGGCCGCTGGGACGGGCGGAGCGGGGCGAGGGCGATGTCCGGGCGGCCTGGCGGGTCGACCCGTCGGGTGGCCTGCGGGTCGAGGTGACGGACGGCGGTGGGCCCACGAGACCCGTTCCGTCGACACCCTCGGTCACCGCGCGCGGGGGACGCGGGCTGAACATCATCGGCGCGCTGGCCCAGGACTGGGGCGTACGGGACAGCGCGACCGGCGAGGTCACGGTCTGGGTCGTGGTCACCGAGGGACACCGCGGCGAGGACTTCGCGGCGCGTGTCGGCGGCGGCTCGGTCTTCGACTTCCTCGACGCGTACGACGATCTGGACTGACAGCGACGTCCGTCCCCTGATCCGAAGATCCGATGATCCGAAGATTCGAACCCGGGATCGGCGTGTCTCGGGCGGGGCCGCGCCCCGCCTGAGGGGCGGCGGTGCCCGGTGCGGCTAGGCTCGCGCCCGATACAAGCACGCACACAGCACGCCGCGATCGGGAGAAAGCCACACCATGGCCAAGAAGCGCCCCCAGACGAAGGCCGGCAAGGCCGGCCAGGCACAGGTCACGAGCGGGGAGATCCCGGTCGTCGGCGCGCGCGAGCCCTGCCCCTGCGGCTCGGGCCGCCGCTACAAGGCCTGTCACGGCCGGTCCGCCGCGCACGCCGTGACCGAGCTCGTCCAGCGCCCCTTCGAGGGTCTGGCCGGCGAGTGCGACTGGGTCGCGCTCCGCGAGCTGGTGCCCGCCGCCACCGTGCCGCTCACCCTGAAGGGCGGACTGCCCGAGGGCGTGCCGTCCGTGACGCTCGCGACCGTGCTGCCGATGGCCTGGCCGGCGCTGCGCCGCGACGACGGCGCCGTCCTCCTCGCCCTGCAGAACGACTCCTCCTCCGGCGACCTCGCGCGCGACCTCGCCGACACCCTCCAGCGCGCCCTGGAGACCGAGCCGGGCACCCCGGTTCCGCCGCGCCGTGTGCCGGCCGACGGCCCGCGCCTGCAGGATCTGCTCGACGCGGACGCGCCGTTCGCCCCGGAGGTCCACACGGGCTTCGAGTTCTGGATCCCGGCCGCCGCGGACGGTGCCGACCCCGAGGTCGCCGCCTCCCTGGAGCGGGCCAACGCCGCCGCGATCCCGACGGTCAAGCTGACCGGCGTCGATTCCGCGTACTGGTGCGAGACCCCGGACAAGAACCACCTGCGCTGGGTCATGCCGCACCCGGAGGAGAAGCTCCTCGACGCGCTCGCCCGGCTCCAGGCCGGCGAGGGCACGTCCCTCGGCGCCGACACCCGGCTCGTCGGCTCGTTCCGCGCGCACGGCCTGATGGTGCCGGTGTGGGACCTGCCGACCTCCATGACCGCGGAGCAGTGCGAGAAGCCGGCCGCCGAGTTCGCCGAGCGGCTCGCCGAGGCGCTCGCCTCGGACGCCCCGCTCACGGCCGACGAGCGTCGGGCGCGCGGCGGCCTCACGAACCGTCAGGTGACTCTCAGCTGATACCCCAGGTGGTATTGGTGACTGACAGACCGACCAGTCGGTGACTTCCGCCACAACCCGGTCCGCGGGCGGGTAAATCCCTGTCCGAATAACCGAGATCGAATTTGCGAACAGCAGATCTCTTGTTACCGTTCTGGAAGCCCGGTCGCTGGTGCATCCCCCGTCGCCAGCGATCGGGCGTTTCCATGCCCGCCCCAGGCCGCGCCGGGGCGTTCGGCGCTCAACTTCCTTCGGTCTCCACGCTGTTGCTGCCCGACCGCAGCAGCAGCGGAGTACTGCCGCCCTCGCCGGTACCCGCGAATTCCGCTACCGCCGTATACGCCGTGGCCTTGCCCCGGCCGCGTTCCCTGGGCGTTTCGCAGGTCCCCGGTTCGTCCTGCGCCGCGACCGGACAACGCACTTGTACGGTCCGCCCGCCGGGCGCCATCAAGGTCAGAAACGCGTCGAGATCCTGCCCCGTCGCGTTCCGGTAGTACGTACGCGCCCAGATGTCGGGCCCCTCGGCCAGGACGCAGGTCTGCGCCTCGATCCCCTCGGGAGAGGCGAGTTCCGGCCCACACCTCGTGATCCGCTCCGGAACCGCGGAGCGAGCGGAGGGCGGGGAGGCCAGGGAGTCCGCGGAGCCAGGGGAGTCCGGGAAGGGACGGGAGCTCTCGGAGGGGGCGGCGGAGGCTGGAGCCTGAGCGGGACCGGCCGCGGGCGAGTCCGGCGTACCGGATCCGCGGCCGAGCCCCAGATCCGACAGCAGGTCCCCGCTTCCGCTCCCGTCCCCGTCCCTGTCCCCGGACTTCGCGTCATGCGCGTCACCGGAACCGACGGCCCGTACGGCTTCACTCGTCGGACCCGCCACCGCGACGATCGGCAGGAGAACGGCGACCGTGACGGCCGTCCCCAGTCCGATCATGCGGAGTTTCGCCGGGCTCATCACCGGACTCATGCGACCCACCTGCTCTTTCGCCCGGGACCTTCGACGGGTGGGGCGAACATATCGGCGGCCGGCGGGAGCCCGGTCGGCCGCGCGCCCGTTTTCCCTGCAAGTCGGGCCAGGACACACCCGTTCGGGTGAACGCGCCGGCCGTGTTCCGGGACGCGGCAGCCCGTCAGTACGTGAGCCGACTCCCGCCGCCCGGAGTGCTCGTGCTCGCCTCGACCAGGGCGTCCACCACGGCCTCCACGTCCGGCAGCCACGGCCGGGCCGAGCCCGCCAGTGGCGCCCGCTCCCACCGCACCTGCCCGCTCCCGGCGACCGAGGGCGGCAGCAGCAGATAGCCGCCCTCGCCGTGGAACCGCAGCGAACTGGGCACGCTGTCCTTCGCGTACAGCAGCTCGCCGAGCCGTTCGAGGCCGTACGGGGCGACGAGGATCGACCAGCGCGTCGGCGTCGCCACCACCGGGCCGAGCCGCATGCCCATCGCGTCGAGCGCCGTCAGCGCCCGTGCTCCCGCCACCGCGGGCAGGCTCACCGCGCAGGGCGCGCCGCCGCCCGTGGCGAGGACCACCGGGGCCTCCGGGCGCCTGGTCCACCACCAGCGGATCATGCGCTCGTCGGTGGTGGCCGCGAGGAGCCCGGGCTCGTACGGGTGCGCGCCGGGCACCGCGCACTCGGGGTCCGGGCAGGCGCAGACCGGCCCGGCGGCCGTGCGGGTCTTCGTCTTCAGGCCCACGCCGGGCAGGACGGGCCAGCCCCACTCGGCCGCGAAGGTGACCGCCGCGTCGAGCCGGGCGGTCGGCACCTCGCGCCGGAGCCGGAGCCTGCGACGCCTTCCGAGGGTTCCCAGGATTCCGAGGATCTCGCGCATGAGCGCTCGTTCCTTTCCGTTGAACGCCGAATCCACATCACACCATGTGCAGATCTCTTCACCGTGCGTATCAGCGCGTACAAGGTCGATGGTGCGTCGCCCGCGCCGAGGCGGGGCCGACGGGCCAGGTATGAACCGGTTGAGCCAGGTCGAGCCGGGGAGGAACCGGTGGAGCAGGTCGGAACCAGGTGGAGCCAGGGTCAGAACCAGGTGGAGCCAGGTCGGAACCAGGTCGAGCCAGGTCGAGCCGTATCGGTGCCAGATCCAAGCCGGGTCAGAACACGTTCCCCGCCACTGGGGGACGGGCCGAGGCCTGCGGCACGTAAGACGCCGGGGTTCCGCGGCACGTTCCGGGGCAGCTCCAACTGCCCCTGCCTGTCATCGAGTACGTACCCAGCACGCTCGGAATGACGCGCTTTCAAACGACGCCAGTCGACCGCAAAAGGTGCACACCAGGGGCAATTTTCGGCCAACTTCCCGAACACTTCAACCCCTGCGTCCAACCCCACGGACACCACAAGTCCCATGGGGACAATGCTGGACATCGCTCCTCCGGTGCGTGTACATGTGGATGCATCGAGCGGCGCAGAATGACATGGGGGTTTGCGATGCTATGGCGTCAAACGCACCGGTCGGAAAGCCGACTGACATGAGCGCCCCACACATGCCGAAAGTGGCCGGAATCGATTCCGCGGTTCCCCACCCCCCGCACACTACGGCGCCCCTTTCCGGGGTCCCCGCGGCGGCGACGCCCGCCGACGCTGCCCTTCCACCGGGCGCGTTGATCCAGGACCGGCTGGCCGGATGGGTCTCCGACCTCACGACCCTCCACGAACTCACCGAGCGCCTCATCAGGACCTCCTCCCTCGACGAGGCCCTTCCCGAGGTGCTCGGCGCGGGGGCCGCCCTGGTCGGCGCCCGCCGGGGCATGGCCGTCCTCGAACCCGCCGACGGCCTCGGCCCCGCCACCACCATCGGCCTCGGGCTCGCCCACGCCGAGCTCGGCACGATCGAGACCGTCCCGCGCGGCGCCACCAGCTACGGCCGCCTCCTCGACGGTCTCCCCGATCCCGCCGACCCGGCCCGCGTCCCCGATCCGATCGCCATCCCCGACGTCCGTACGGAGGAGGGCCTCGACCCGCGCCACCGCGAGGTCGCCGCCCGCCTCGGCTACGCCGCCAGCTACGCCCTCCCCCTCGCCACCGAGGAGGCCGGCCGGCTGGGCGCGGCCGTCTGGCTCTACGACGAGCCCGCCGAGCCCTCCGAACGCCAGCGCCACCTCATCGGGCTCTACGGCCGCTTCGCCACCGAGCACCTCGCCCGCCTCCTCCAGGTCGAGCGCGCCCGCGCCCAGGTCGCCACCGTCGCCGAGGAGCTGCTCCCCAGCCGCCTCCCCCGCGTCCCCGGGGTCCAGCTCGCCGCCCGCCACCGCACCGGCCCCCGGGGCGGCGGCGACTGGTACGACGCGCTGCCGCTGCCCGAGGGCGCCCTCGGGCTCGCCGTCGGCTCCGTCACCGGCTCCGGTCCGAGCGCGCTGGCCGCCATGGGCCGGCTGCGGGCCTCCCTCCGGGCGTACGCGGTCATGGAGGGCGAGGACCCCGTCGCCGTCCTCTCCGATCTGGAGCTCCTGCTCCGGCTCACCGAGCCCGCGCGCTCGGCCACCGCGCTCTTCGCGTACGCCGAGCCCGCGCAGCGCCGGATCGTCCTGGCCGGGGCCGGGCACGCCCCGCCGCTGATCATCGGCGAGCACCGCACCGAGTTCGTCGAGACCTCGCTCTCGGCTCCGCTCGGGATGCTCTCCTGCTGGGAGGCGCCGAGCGTCGAGCTGTCTCCCGCCCCGGGAGAAACGGTGCTTCTCTACACGGACGGGCTGCTCCGCCGTACCGGCGATGCCATGGACCGGGCCTTCGCGCGGCTCCACGCGGCCGCCGCGAGCGTGCCGAAGGCGGACCGGGGCGACCCGGGCGCGATCGCCGACCACGTCCTGCGGACCCTGCTGCCCGAGGGCCTCACCGCCGCGGGCACGGAGGACGAGGACGTCGTCCTGCTCGCTGCCCGGTTCGAGTGAGCTCCGTCGGCGGCCGCGCGTGAGCGGAACGTGACGCTCCGGTAATAGGCCTTCCGGCCCTGGGCCCCCTTCCGTACGACCGTACGATGGGGATGGTTCAGTGTCGTACCAAGAGGAGGCAGACCCGTGGCCGAGGAGCTCACGCCGGAGACCCCGGAAGAGACGACCGAAGAGCAGGCGATCAAGCAGCGGAAGAACGGCCTGTACCCGGGCGTGTCCGACGAGCTCGCCGAGAACATGAAGTCCGGCTGGGCCGACACCGAGCTGCACGACCTGGCGCCCATCGCCCAGGCCGACAAGACGGCCGCGCGCCGCGCCGCGCTGTCCGCCCGCTTCCCCGGCGAGCGCCTGGTGATCCCCGCCGGGAACCTGAAGACCCGGTCGAACGACACCGAGTACGCCTTCCGCGCCTCGACCGAGTACGCGTACCTCACCGGCGACCAGACGCAGGACGGCGTCCTCGTCCTGGAGCCGGTGAAGAGCGGCCACGAGGCCACGCTCTACCTGCTGCCGCGCTCCGACCGCGAGAACGGCGAGTTCTGGCTCGACGGCCAGGGCGAACTGTGGGTCGGCCGCCGCCACTCCCTCACCGAGGCCGAGCAGCTCCTCGGCGTCCCCGCGAAGGACGTCCGCGAGCTGGCAGCCCAGCTGAAGGAGGCCACCGGCCCCGTCCGCGCCGTCCGCGGCCACGACGCCGGCATCGAGGCGGCCCTGACCGACAAGGTCACCGCCGAGTGCGACGAGGAACTGCGCGTCTACCTCTCCGAGGCCCGCCTGATCAAGGACGACTTCGAGGTCTCCGAGCTCAAGAAGGCCTGCGACGCCACCGCCCGCGGCTTCGAGGACGTCGTCAAGGTCCTCGACAAGGCCGAGGCGACCAGCGAGCGCTACATCGAAGGCACGTTCTTCCTGCGCGCCCGCGTCGAGGGCAACGACATCGGCTACGGCTCCATCTGCGCCGCCGGCCCGCACGCCACCACCCTGCACTGGGTGCGCAACGACGGCGACGTCCGCTCCGGCGACCTGCTGCTGCTCGACGCCGGCGTGGAGACCAACGAGCTCTACACCGCGGACATCACCCGCACCCTGCCGATCAACGGCCGGTACACCGAGCTCCAGCGCAAGATCTACGACGCCGTGTACGAGGCGCAGGAGGCCGGCATCGCCGCGGTGAAGCCCGGCGCCGCCTACCGCGACTTCCACGACGCCGCCCAGCGCGTCCTCACCGAGAAGCTCGTCGAGTGGGGCCTCGTCGAGGGCCCGGTCGAGCGCGTCCTGGAGCTCGGCCTCCAGCGCCGCTGGACCCTGCACGGCACCGGTCACATGCTCGGCATGGACGTCCACGACTGCGCCGCCGCGCGCACCGAGGCGTACGTCGACACGACCCTCGCGCCGGGCATGTGCCTGACCGTCGAACCGGGTCTGTACTTCCAGGCCGACGACCTGACCGTGCCGGAGGAGTACCGCGGCATCGGCGTCCGGATCGAGGACGACATCCTCGTCACCGAGGACGGCCACGTGAACCTCTCGGACGCGCTGCCGCGCCGCTCCGACGAGGTCGAGGCGTGGATGGCCGGCCTGAAGGGCTGACCGCCGCGTTCGCGCGTACGTTGGAGACGAAGGGCCCCCGCCGACCGACCGGCGGGGGCCCTTCCCCTGTCCGTACGCCGTATCCGGATCCGTACGCCTCCCTCCGGAACTCAGGCCATCAGCAGGGACGGGCCGTCCTTCCACTTCAGGATCTTGTCGAAGCTGACGACCGCGCCGCCCCGGCCCGAGCGGTTGCCGAACTGCACGTGGTCGGCGAGCTCCTCGATCAGGCGCAGACCACGGCCGTGCTCGGCGTCGTCCGAGGGGGCCGTGGGCGCCGTCTTGGCACCGGGGCAGCCGGGACCCGCCCCGGGGAAGCCCGGGCCCGAGTCCGCCACCTCGATACGGCAGGTCTCGCCGTCCAGGTACGCCGTCACCCGGTACGCCGCCCTGGCCGCCCCGCCGGCCTCGCCGTCCCCGCCGTGCTCGACCGCGTTCGCACAGGCCTCGGTCAGCGCGACGGACAGCTCGTACGACACGTCGGGATCGACCCCGGCCGTCTCCATGGTGCCCAGCAGAAGCCGGCGGGCCAGCGGCACGCTCGCGGCCTCGCGCCGCAGATGGAGTGACCACCAGATGCTCATGCTCCAGCCTCCCGGCAGCGGCTCGACATACCGATACCTATTGCCGGACGGAACCCTTCGTAAGCCCCCGAAGGCGACAAGAGCGCTCGTTCGGCGGATGCACCGCGCCGGTAGGCCGGTGTATGTCACCCCGAAGAGGCCCAAGTCCCCCAAGAACGACCTTACGGACCTGCCTCATGGCGGGCGTGCCCCTGGTGCGATGATGGGCCCGCCATGACTGCCCCCGCGCTCGCTCCACGGCTGCTGAGGGCCGCGGTGTTCACCGCGGTCTGTGTCGTGCTGTCCGCGCTGGGACACGCCCTCGCCGCCTGTGCGGGCATCGCCCTGTGGACCCTCCTCGCCGGTTTCCTCGGCGTCTTCGGAGTGACCGTCCTCCTCACGGGACGCGACCGCTCCCTCACCTTCGTCGTCGGCGCCCTCACGGCCGGGCAGCTCGGGCTGCACACGCTCTTCAGCCTGGGCCAACGCCCACTCGCGCTGAGCCCCACGGCCGACGACGCCCTCGTGCGGATGGCCGCCAAGCTGGTCTGCGGCGCGGGCACCGGGGCCCTCAGCCCGGCCGACGCCGCCAGGATCGTCGGCGACGCCGGGCTCGACCCGGCCGCCGCCCACGGCCACGCCGGGCACGCGGCGGCCCCGACCGCCGGGCTCCTGCCCGGACTGCCCATGCTCCTCGGCCATCTGCTCGCGGCCCTCGCCGCCGGCTGGTTGCTGCGCCGCGGCGACCGGGCCCTGGTCCGGCTCGTGGAGCTCTCCGAGCAGGGCGCGACGGAGCTCGCCGAGTGCGCCCTCGTGCGCTCGCTGCGGGCCGCGCTCCGCCTCGTACGGAGCCTGCTCGCCGGACTTCCCGCGACCCCGCACGCCGGAGCGCGGCGGCCCGCCCGTACGGCCTTCGACTCCTCTCCTCCGCCGGTGTTCGAGGCGCTCGAGGACTCGGTGATCAGGCGCGGCCCGCCGGCCGCCGACTGCGTCCTCGCAGCCTGACGCGGTCCGCTCACCAGGAGCGGGGCCGCGTACGCCCGCACGCCTCGACGGGGTTCCGCCCCTCGGCGCGCCGGATCCCGCCGTCCTCCTCCGAGCCGGAGTGTCCTCTGTCATGAACGTTTCCCGTTCCGCTTCCCGTGCCGTTTCCCGTTCGGCCTCCCTTTCGGCTTCCCTTTCGGCCTCCCTTTCGGCTTCCCGCCCCGCCTCCTCGCGTCTCTCCGCCGCCACGCGCGTCGCCCTCGCCGGTGGCATCGCGCTCTCCTCCGTCGTGCTGCTGTCCGGCACGGCCTTCGCGCACGTCAGCGTGCAGCCGGAGGGCGAGGCCGCCCAAGGCGGCTACGCGACCGTCAACGTCAAGGTCCCGAACGAGCGCGACAACGCCTCCACCGTGAAGGTCGAGGTCAACTTCCCGCTCGACCACCCGCTGGCCTCCGTCATGCCGCAGCCCGTCCCCGGCTGGAAGGCCGAGGTGACGAAGAGCAAGCTCGGGAAGCCGCTGGTGCTGCACGGCAAGACGATCAACGAGGCCGTCTCCAAGGTCACCTGGACCGCCGACGGCTCGAAGATCGGTCCCGGCCAGTTCCAGCAGTTCCCGCTCTCCCTCGGCCAGCTGCCCGAGGACACGGACCAGCTCGTGCTCAAGGCCATCCAGACGTACGACAACAAGGAGGTCGTGCGCTGGATCGAGGAGGCGAAGGAAGGCGCGGACGAGCCGCAGAACCCGGCCCCCGTCCTGAAGCTCTCCGCCGCGAGCGGTGACCACCACGGCGCCGCCGCCCCGTCGGCCTCCACGGCTCCTTCGGCCTCCGCCTCCGCCGACGCCAAGGCCGGGCACGACGACAAGGCCGGCGCCCACGAGGAGAAGACGGCCACAGCCTCCTCCTCTTCCTCCTCCGACACCACGGCCCGGATCCTCGGCGTCATCGGCATCCTCGTCGGCATCGCCGGCGTCGCCTTCGGCGTCCTCGCCGGCCGCCGCCGCTCGGCCTGACGGCCGCACCCTCACCGAGAACCTGAAAGAAGCACCATGTCCGAAGAGAAGACGCCCGGGTCGGGTACGGCCCGTCCCGGGCGGCGTACGCCCCTGATCATCGCGGCCGTCGCGATCGTCGCCGCGCTCGGCATCACCGCGGCCGTCGGCCTCGGCGGCAACGACGACAAGTCCGGCACGGGCTCGAACTCGGTCGCCGAGGTCTCCGGCGGCAGCGACTCCACCAAGGCCGCCACCGTCCTGGACCGGCCGTTCACCAAGCCCTCGCTCGTCCTCACCGACACCAAGGGCGAGAAGTACGACCTGCGCGAGCGGACCAAGGGCAAGCCGACCCTCGTCTACTTCGGCTACACGCACTGCCCCGACGTCTGCCCCATGACGATGAGCAACATCGCCATCGCCAGGAAGCAGCTCCCCAAGGCCGACCAGGACAAGCTCCAGGTCGTCTTCGTCACGACCGACCCCGAGCGGGACACCTCGGCCGAGCTCGCCAAGTGGCTGCCGGCCGCGGGCGACCCGTCCTTCACCGGTCTCACGGGCGACTTCTCCGCCATCCAGGCGGGTGCCCGCTCGATCGGCATCGGCATCGACCCGCCGACGAAGGACAAGAACGGCGAGGTCGTCTCCATGCACGGCGCCCAGGTGATCGCCTTCTCGCCCACCACCGACCAGGGCTACGTCCTGTACGGCGAGGACACGACCGTCGAGGACTACGCCAAGGACCTGCCGAAGCTCATCAAGGGGGAGAACCCGTGAACCGCCGCACCACCGCCCTGTCCACCGCCGTGGCCCTCGCCGCCGCACTCGCGCTGTCCGGGTGTTCGTCCGACAGTGACAAGCCCGAGCTGAAGGTCAGCGGCGCGTACATGCCGCAGCCGGTGATGGACATGGCCGGTGGCTTCCTCACCATCACGAACGACGGCGGCGCGGCGGACAAGCTCACCTCCGTCACCAGCCCCGTCTCGGACGACGTCACCATCCACGAGACGAAGAACCAGAAGATGGTGCAGGTGAAGTCCTTCGACATCCCCGCGAACGGGGAGCTGAAGCTCGAACGCGGTGGCAACCACATCATGTTCATGGAGCTGAAGACGAAGCCCAAGCAGGGCGAGAAGGTCAGCGTCGAGCTCCACTTCGAGAAGTCCGACCCCATCAAGGTCGACGTTCCCGTCGAGGCCGCCAACCACAACCCGCAGCAGCAC
The DNA here is from genome assembly GCF_053607625.1 of Streptomyces sp. NPDC055103. Lineage (NCBI taxonomy): Bacteria > Bacillati > Actinomycetota > Actinomycetes > Kitasatosporales > Streptomycetaceae > Streptomyces > Streptomyces sp. NPDC055103. The sequence goes on along the minus strand of NZ_JBSGTX010000076.1, from coordinate 25,977 downwards.
TGAGCTCGTTGACGGAGTGACTCAGAGATGACAACCACCGCCCCGCGCCTCGGTACCGCCGTGGCCCGGCTGCTGATCCTCGCGGCCGCGCTGCTCGGCACACTGCTCGCCGGTGCCGCCCCCGCCTCCGCGCACGCGGCGCTCACCGGTAGCGACCCGAGGGACGGGGCGGTGGTCGCCACCGCTCCCAAGGAGGTCAACCTGACCTTCTCCGAGCAGGTCGCCATGAGCGCCGACTCGATCCGGGTCCTCGACCCGGCGGGCCGGCGCGCCGACACCGGCGAGATACGCGACCTGTGCAGCGGAGCCGTCGTCCGGTACGGAGTCGGGCTCCGCGCCGGACTTCCGGACGGCACGTACACCGTGGCCTGGCAGACCGTCTCCGCCGACAGCCACCCGATCGCCGGCGCCTTCACCTTCTCCATCGGGGCCCCCTCCACGACCTCCGTCGCCCTGCCCGAGCAGAACGCCGGCGGCGGACTCGTCGGCACCCTCTACGGCATCGCGCGCTACCTCTCGTACGCCGCCTTCGCCGTCCTCGTCGGCGGCGGCGCCTTCGTCCTGGTCTGCTGGCCGCGCGGTGCGGGCGTCCGCCCGGTCCAGCGGACCGTCGTCAGGGGCTGGCTGACGCTCACGGTCGCCACACTGGCGATGCTCCTCCTGCGCAACCCGTACACCGGCTCCGGCGAGCTCTCCGACGCCTTCGACCTGGCGGGCCTGAAGTCCGTCCTGGAGACCAAGACCGGGGCCGCGCTCACCTCCCGTCTGCTGCTGCTCGGCGCCGCGGCGCTCTTCGTCGCGGTCCTCTTCGGTTCCTACGCCCACCGCACCGACCCGAAGGAGCGGAAGGACCTCGCCTTCGGCCTCGGCCTCGGCGGCACCGTCGTCGCCGCCGGGATCGCCGGCACGTGGGCACTGGCCGAGCACGCCTCGACCGGCATCCAGCCCGGCATCGCCATGCCCGTCGACATCCTGCACCTGCTGGCCGTCGCCGCCTGGCTCGGTGGACTCACGGTGCTGCTCGTCGCCCTCTACCGGGCGCCCTCCGTCGAGCGCTCCGCGGTGGAACGCTTCTCGAAGGTCGCCTTCGGCTCCGTGCTCGTCCTCGCCGCCACCGGGCTCTACCAGTCCTGGCGCCAGGTCGGCTCCTGGTCCGCACTGACCGACACCCGCTACGGGCAGCTGCTCCTGGTCAAGATCGGCCTGATGGCCGTACTCCTCGGCATCGCCTGGGTCTCACGCCGCTGGATCCAACGCCTCGCCGACCCGACACCCACCGAGGCGGAGGAGTCGGAGGAGGCGGGGCAGGCTGAGGAAGCGGAGACCGAGGAAGCGGACAGGACCGAGGCCCTCGTCGGCGCCGCCTCCGAGCCCGAGCCCGAGCCCGCGCGCAACCCCGAGTCCGAGTCCGAGCCCGCGCGCAACCCCGAGTCCGAGCCCGAGCCCGAGCCTGAGCCCGCGCGCAACCCCGAGTCCGAGCACGAGCACGCGCGCAACCCCGAGTCCGAGTCCGAGCCCGAGCCCGACCCCGAGCGGGCCGCCCAGCTCGCCCGGCAGCGCGCCGCCGTCGCAACCGCCCGCCGCAAGCGGGAGCGCGACGCCGATCCCGAGCGGGCCGGTCTGCGCCGCTCGGTGCTGACCGAGGCCGCCGTCGCCGTCGTCCTCCTCGCCGTGACCACCGTCCTCACCTCCACCGAGCCCGGTCGCACCGAGGAGGAGGCCGGCCGGACCGGCTCCACCGCCGGCGCCGCCGCCGTGCCCGACCGTCCCGTCGACATCCGCCTGCCCTTCGACACCGGCGGCGTCGACGGCAAGGGCGTCGTCCGTCTCAGCCTCGACCCCGGCCGCACCGGGGCCAACGTGCTCCATCTCTTCGTCGAGCGCCCCAACGGCAAGCCGCTGGACGTCCCCGAGGTCAAGGTGGCCCTCACCCTGGAGGCCAAGGACGTCGGCCCCCTGCCCGTCGCCCCCGACCGCATCCAGACCGGACACTGGAGCGCGAGCGGCGTCCAGATCCCGATGCCCGGCGAGTGGAAGATCCAAGTGACCGTCCGCACGTCCGACATCGACCAGACCACCATCGACAAGAACGTGAAGATCGGCTGACCCTCGTGACCGAGACCGACAACAACAGCGTCAACCGCGACAGCGGCAGCGACAACCACAGCGGCCACGTGGACATCTCCCGGCGGCGCCTGCTCGGCACCGTCGGCGCCGCGGGCGCGGCCGGACTCGTCATCGGCGCGGCCGGCGGCGTCGGGATCTCCGCGGCGGTGTCGGCCGACGACACCGCCGCCGGCGCCGGCGCCTCCGGCCCGCAGGCCCTGACCTCCGTCGGCGCGACCGAGGTGATGTTTCACGGGAAACATCAGGCCGGTATCACCACGCCTCTCCAGTCCCGCGGCCATCTGATCGCCTTCGACCTCGCCCCGGGCGCCGGGCGCAAGGAGGCCGCCGCCCTGCTGCGTCGCTGGTCGGCGACGGCGAAGTCGCTGATGGCGGGGAAGGCCCCGGCAGGGGACACGGGCATCGCGCTCGACGCCGGGCCCTCCTCCCTCACGGTCACCTTCGGCTTCGGCCGTACCTTCTTCGACCGCACCGGACTGGCCGCGCGCCGCCCCGCCGGGCTCGACCCGCTGCCCGCTTTCTCCTCCGACGCCCTCGACCCCCGGCGCTCCGAGGGCGATCTGTGGGTGCAGATCGGTGCCGACGACGCCCTCGTCGCCTTCCACGCGCTGCGTGCCCTGCAGAAGGACACGGGCGACGCGGCCCGGGTGCGCTGGCAGATGAACGGCTTCAACCGCTCGGCCGGGGCCACCGCGAAGCCGATGACCGCGCGCAACCTCATGGGCCAGGTCGACGGCACGGGCAACCCGAAGCCCACGGAGCCCGACTTCGACCGACGGATCTTCGTCCCGGTCGGGGCCACCGGCGCCGAGGAGTGGATGGCCGGTGGTTCGTACGCGGTGGTACGGCGGATCCGGATGCTGCTCGACGACTGGGAGAAGTTGCCGTTGGACAGGCAGGAGAAGGTGATCGGTCGCAGGAAGTCCGACGGAGCCCCGCTCACCGGCGGCACGGAGACCACCGAGCTCGACCTGAACAAGTTCGGGCCGGACGGAAAGCTGGTGATCCCGGACAACGCCCACTCCCGGATCTCCGCCCCCGAACAGAACGGCGGTGCGGCGATGCTCCGCAGGCCTTTCTCCTTCCATGACGGGATCGGTCCGGACGGGACCCCCGACGCCGGGCTCCTCTTCGTCTGCTGGCAGGCCGATCCGCTTCGGGGCTTCGTCCCGGTGCAGCGCAAGCTCGACCGGGGCGACGCGCTGTCCGCGTTCATCCGGCACGAGTCGAGCGGACTCTTCGCGGTCCCGGGCGGCCCCGCCGAGGGTGAGTACGTGGGCCAGCGGCTCCTGGAGGCGTAACCGATCGAGATGCCGCACGAGAGACCGTGCCGGATGTCGTACGAGATGCCGTACGGAACGCCCTTCGCGTTGTCGTTCGGGCGGGCGGCCCGCGCGCCCGGCGACCATTAGGGTGACGGTATGTCCGCCACCCGCTTCACGTACCTCGGCCCCGAAGGCACCTTCACGGAGGCCGCGCTGCGCACGCTGCCCGAGGCCGCGACCCGGGAGCTCGTCCCGATGGTCTCGGTCCCGGCCGCGCTCGACGCCGTACGGAACGGGGAGGCCGCCGCCGCGCTCGTGCCGATCGAGAACTCGGTCGAGGGCGGGGTGACCGCGACCCTGGACGAGCTGGCCTCCGGCGAGCCGCTGATGATCTACCGCGAGGTGCTGCTGCCGATCGCCTTCGCGCTGCTCGTGCGTCCCGGGACCAGGCTCTCGGAGATCAAGACGGTCACGGGCCATCCGGTGGCCCAGCCGCAGGTCAGGAACTGGCTGCGGGCCAATCTGCCCGAGGCCGTGTGGGAGTCGGCCGCCTCCAACGCGGACGGGGCCCGGCTGGTCCAGGAGGGTCGTTTCGACGCCGCCTTCGCGGGCGAGTTCGCGGCGGCGACTTATGGTCTGGAGCCGCTGGTCACCGAGATCCACGACGCGGAGAACGCCGAGACCCGGTTCGTGCTCGTGGGCAGGCCGGCCCGTCCGGCGGCTCCGACCGGCGCGGACAAGACCTCGGTGGTGCTGTGGCTGGGTGAAGATCATCCGGGTGCCCTCCTCGAACTGCTCCAGGAATTCGCGGTGCGCGGGGTGAACCTGATGCTGATCCAGTCCCGGCCCACGGGAGCGGGGATCGGGAACTACTGCTTCGCCGTGGACGCCGAGGGCCATATCTCGGACCGCCGGGTGGGCGAGGCGCTGATGGGGCTCAAGCGGATCTGCCCCAATGTGCGCTTCCTCGGCTCGTACCCGAGGGCGGGCGTCGCGGTCGAGGACGTGTCGCCGCTGCGGCGCGGGACTTCGGACGTGGAGTTCATGGCGGCCTCCGACTGGCTGGCGAGGGCCCAGGACGGTCGGGCCTGACCCGATACTGACCGACCGCTCCCGCCGCCGGGGGCGGTCGTCCACAGGTACGAACAACTAGTCCTACCTGCATACTTTTCAGTTACCCACAGAGGTTATCCACAGGTCCGTGCTCGACCTGGGGACAAGTCGACATCACAATCCGACATGGTCGACAAATCGCCCCAGTCACCCTCGGGTACCCCTCAGCCGCTCCGCACCCCGTCCACAGCGCGTTGATGACGCATCCGTCACCACGTTTCCCCGGATCAACTCTTTGGAGCGAGCAATTCCCACCCGAATGAGTGGGCAAATGGTGTTTGATCACGGAATTACCAGGTCCGTTGCGAGGAATCCCCGCGATCTTCCCCGTAATCCACAGAACTTCCGCACAGCCTGTGGATAAGTGAATGAGGCGGCCCTGCGGCTCACTTTTCCCGGGGCGGCAATTCGGGCAAAACAACACGCGCGACCTTATCCGGTGGGGGCGCGCGAGCGGGCACCGGTAGCCTGGTGGGGTGATTGACCTTCGCCTGCTCCGTGAGGACCCCGACCGTGTTCGCGCCTCCCAGCGCGCCCGTGGAGAGGACGTCGCGCTCGTCGACGCCCTGCTCTCCGCCGATGAGCGGCGCAGGTCGTCCGGCGTCCGCTTCGACGAGCTCCGATCCGAGCAGAAGGCGCTCGGAAAGCTGATCCCCAGGGCCACGCCCGAGGAGCGCGCCGAGCTCCTGCAGAAGGCGGAGCAGCTCAAGACCGACGTCAAGGCCGCCGAGGCCGAACAGAACGAGGCCGACGAGACGGCCAAGCAGCTCCTGCTCCAGCTCGGGAACATCGTCCACACGGACGTCCCGGTCGGCGGCGAGGAGGACTTCGTCGTCCTGGAGACGCACGGCACCATCCGCGACTTCGCGGCCGAGGGCTTCGAGCCCAAGGACCACCTAGAGCTCGGCGAGGCGCTCGGCGCCATCGACGTCGAGCGCGGCGCCAAGGTCTCCGGCTCGCGCTTCTACTACCTGACCGGCGTGGGCGCCCTCCTGGAGCTCGCCCTGGTCAACGCGGCGATCGCCCAGGCCACCGAGGCCGGCTTCATCCCGATGCTGACCCCGGCGCTGGTCCGCCCGCGCGCCATGGAGGGCACCGGCTTCCTCGGCCAGGCCGCGGAGAACGTGTACCACCTGGAGAAGGACGACTTCTACCTCGTCGGTACGTCCGAGGTGCCGCTCGCCGCGTACCACATGGACGAGATCATCGACGCGGACAAGCTGCCCCTGCGGTACGCGGGCTTCTCGCCCTGCTTCCGCCGCGAGGCCGGCACGTACGGCAAGGACACCCGCGGCATCTTCCGCGTCCACCAGTTCGACAAGGTCGAGATGTTCTCGTACGTCGCGCCCGAGGACGCGGAGAACGAGCACAAGCGCCTCCTGGACTGGGAGAAGCAGTGGCTGACCGCCCTGGAGCTGCCGTTCCAGGTCATCGACGTCGCCACCGGTGACCTCGGCTCCTCCGCCTCCCGCAAGTTCGACTGCGAGGCCTGGATCCCGACCCAGGGCAAGTACCGCGAGCTCACCTCCGCCTCGAACTGCAACAGCTTCCAGGCCCGCCGGCTCTCCGTCCGCATGCGCGACGAGCAGGGCGGCAAGAAGACGGTGCAGCCGCTGGCCACCCTGAACGGCACGCTGTGCGCCGTACCGCGCACGATCGTGGCGATCCTGGAGAACCACCAGCTGCCCGACGGTTCGGTCCGAGTGCCCGAGATCCTGCGGCCGTACCTGGGCGGGCGCGAGGTCCTGGAGCCGATCGCCAAGTGAGCCCCTTCCCCTACCGCCTGGTGGCGACGGACCTCGACGGCACGCTGCTGCGCGCCGACGAGTCCGTCTCCGACCGCACGCGGGACGCGCTCGCCGCCGTGACCGAGGCGGGCGCCGCCCACATCGTCGTCACCGGCCGGGCGGTGCCCTGGACGCGGCACATCCTCGACGACCTCGGCTACGAGGGGATCGCGGTGTGCGGCCAGGGCGCGCAGGTCTACCACGCCGGTGAACACCGGCTGCTGACCTCGCTGACCCTGGACCGGCAGCTCGCGGGGCTCGCCCTCTCCAAGATCGAGGCGGAGGTCGGCCCGCTGGCGCTGGCCGCCAGCCGCGACGGCCTGGAGGGCGAGGTCCTGATGGGTCCCGGCTACCAGGCCCAGGAGGTGCCCCTGCCGTACGTCCTGTACCAGGACCCGGCGGAGCTGTGGGCAGCGCCGCTGACCAAGCTCTACCTCCAGCACCCGACGCTGAGCGACGACGAGCTGACGCGGATCGCCCGCGAGACGGTCGGAGGGCTCGTGGACGTCGTCATGGCAGGTCCGGGGATCGTGGAGATCCTCCCGCTCGGTCTGAGCAAGGCGACGGGACTCTCCCTGGCCGCGCGCAGGCTGGGCGTGAAGGCCGCGGAGACGATCGCCTTCGGCGACATGCCGAACGACGTCCCGATGTTCGCCTGGGCGGCACACGGTGTGGCGATGGGCAACGCGCACGAGGAGCTGCGGGCGGTGGCGGACGAGGTGACCTCGTCGAACGAGGAGGACGGCATCGCCGTCGTCCTGGAGCACCTGCTCTCGGCCTGAGCCTCCTGTTTCACGTGGAACCACCGGATTCAACGACCGAAGGCCCGCTCCCCGAAAGGAGCGGGCCTTCGTCGTTCACGGCCTCGCGCGGACGCCTGTCCGCGCGCTCGAAGCGGCCGCTTCCGGGAGATCCCCCGTTCCCCCCGCACAGCTAGTGTGCGCCCGGACGCTGTTCGTGAGCGACAGGTTTTCCGCGGGTCAGTGGATAGCAGGCAAGGCCGATCGCCAGGGAGATCGCGTGGCCGAGGTCGGTGTACGTGCGGCCGGCCATGAGCGGGACGAGGAAGAAGGCGACGGCCCCCGCGAGATAGAACCAGCGCCAGGGGCGGGGCAGCCGGTAGGTCAGGACGCCCACGGAGGCGGCGAGCCCGTAGCTGACCCCGATGTCGACGACGTGCGCCATGCTGCGCGGCACGTCGTGGTCGCGGATGGCGTCCAGGACGACCTGCTGGCTGATGAGGGTCGCCGCGATGTGCGCCGTGGCCACGGTGAAGAGCCACTTCGGCGTCCCGAGCCACCGTTCCACGGGGGCGTGGAAAAGCTCGAAGAGGACCGCGTAGAGCAGCAGGTCGGCCGGGTTCTCGATCCAGAACGCGCTGGCGAGCAGGGCGCGCAGCGGGTGGTGCGCGAGCTGGTGAAGGTTGCTGCTGTTGCGGTGGAGGAGATAGGTCTCCAGGCCGTCCGGCGAGAGCGCGATGACGAGGCTCGTGAGCGCGATGACCAGCAGCCAGACATGCGTACCGGGTGACGAACGCACCCACGACCTGATCGGTCGGGACGGTTCGCCACCCGATGGGGTGTCGCTGTCTGGGGATTCCGTGTTCGGCACCTTTCAGTGCCTATCACCCGAAGACGGGAGAAACCTCAGAAATTGATCATGTGTCCGGCAATGCCATGGATGGCTTCCTTCACGGCCTCGCCCAGCGTCGGGTGCGCGTGGACGTTCCGCGCGACCTCGTGGACGGTGAGGTCCCACTGCTGGGCCAGGGTCAGCTCGGGCAGCAGCTCGGTGACGTCGGGGCCGATCAGGTGGGCGCCGATGATCTCGCCGTGCGTCCCGTCCGCGATGATCTTGACGAAGCCCGTGGCGTCGCCGAGACCGTGCGCCTTGCCGTTCGCCACGAACGGGAACTTGGCGACCTTGACGTCGAAGCCCTTCTCGCGGGCCTGCGCCTCGGTCCAGCCGAAGCTGGCGATCTGCGGCTGGCAGTAGGTCGCCCGCGGGATCATCGGGTAGTCGAGCTCCATCGTCTCGGCGTCCCCGATGGTCTCGGCCGCGATGACGCCCATGGCCTCGGCGGTGTGCGCGAGCATCAGCTTCGCGGTGACGTCACCGATGGCGTAGATGTGCGGCACGGAGGTGCGGCAGCGGCCGTCGACGTCGATCGCACCGCGCTCGGTGAGGGCGACACCGGTGGCCTCCAGGCCGTAGCCGGTGACGTTCGGGGCGAAGCCGATGGCCTGGAGGACCTTGTCGGCCTCCAGCACCTTCTGGACGCCGTCCTTGCCGGTGACGGTGACGCGGACCTGCGGGCCGGACTCGTCGATGGCCTCGACGCGGGTGGAGGTCAGGACGTCGATGCCGAGCTTGCGGTACTGCTTGGCCAGCTCCTTGGAGACCTCTTCGTCCTCCAGCGGAGCGATCCGGTCGAGGAACTCGACGATCGTGACCTTGGTGCCGTAGTTGTTCAGCACGTACGCGAACTCGATGCCGATCGCGCCGGCGCCGGCGATGACGATCGACTGCGGGGCGTCCTCGGCAAGGATCTGCTCCTCGTACGACACGACGCGCTCGCTGCGGGCCGTGCCCGGGAGCAGGCGCGGGGTGGCGCCGGTCGCGATGATGCAGTTGTCGAAGGTGATCGTCTCCGAGGTGCCGTCGGCCTTGGCCACCTGGAGGGTGTTCGCGTCGAGGAAGGTGCCCCGGCCGTCGAACTCGGTGATCCCGTTCTTCTTCATGAGGAAGTGGACGCCCTTGACGCGGCCGTCCGCGACCGAGCGGCTGCGGCGGTAGGCGTCGCCGTAGTCGAAGGTGACGGTGCCGTCGACCTTGATGCCGAAGGTCTTCGCCTCGTGGTTGAAGATGTGGGCGAGTTCGGCGTTGCGCAGCAACGCCTTGGTGGGGATGCAGCCAACGTTCAGGCAGACACCGCCCCAGTACTTCTCCTCGACGACCGCGACCCGCTTGCCCAGCTGGGCGGCGCGGATGGCGGCGACGTAGCCGCCGGGGCCAGCTCCGAGTACGACGACGTCGAAGCGGTCTGACATGACTGACTCCCGAGGGTGGTGAGGGTGTTCGGTCCGCGTACGGCCCCACAGTAGTCCGGTGTCCCCCACCTGGTCAGTTGTAGGATGACTGGGCAACCGGGCGAATGGAGAGGTCGGAACGGCATGGCACTCAAGGCGGCGGGGCGGACCTCGCTGGTGGACTCGGTCGTGGAACAGCTCCGCGCGCAGCTCACGGACAGGGAGTGGGCGGTCGGCGACCGCATCCCCACGGAGCACGACCTCGCGCAGCAGCTCGGAGTGGGCCGCAACACCGTCCGCGAGGCGGTCCGGGTCCTCGTTCACGCCGGCCTCCTGGAGTCCCGGCAGGGCAACGGCACCTTCGTCAGGTCGACCGCCGACCCGGCCGCCGTGCTGCGCGGAGTGCGCCACGCGGGCGCGGCGGACGTACTCGAACTGCGGGTAGCCCTGGAGGCGGAGGCCGCCAGGCTCGCGGCGGTACGCCGGGACACCCACGATCTGCTGCGGCTGCGGGCTGCCCTGACCACCCTGCGGGAGGAGGGCGACCGGGACGCGGACGCGGACCTCGCCTTCCACCTGGCGGTCGTGGGCGCGACGCACAACGCGACCTTCATCGAGGTCTACCGCTTCTTCTCCACACAGGTGCACGAGGTCCTGGTGGAGGCGCTCGGCGACCGGGAGATGCCGCCCGTCGACATAGACGCCCACGAGGCCCTGGTGGAGGCGGTCGAGGCGGGCGACCCGGAAGCGGCGGAGCGCCAGGCGCGGGAGCTGCTGCGGCTCCCGACGGAGACGGTGACGGCCCTGACCGACGGGGCAGGCCGGAACCGGTGAGCGCCGAGATACGCACGACGGGCGAGGCCCGCCCCGGGGACGACGGCGCCCGGGACGGCCGAGCCGAGAACGCCCCGGCCCGGGGCGGCCTGACCGGGGGCCGCACATCTGGGGACGGCCGAGCCGAGGGACCGGCGCGCGGCCTCGTCGACGCCGAGGCCGGGGACCTGCCGTCGGCCGAAGGGCTCGCGGCCCGGCGCGCACTGCTCGCGCATCCGATGGTACTGCTGATCGGGATCGTGCTGGCCTCGCTGAACATGCGGGCCGCGCTGGCCAGCGTGGCGCCCCTGGTGGGCGAGATCTCCACCGACCTCGGTCTCGACTCGACGGCGAGCTCGCTCGTCACCGCGGTGCCGGTGCTCTTCCTGGGCCTGGGCTCGCTGATCGCTCCGCGGCTGGGGCGCCGCTTCGGCACCGAGCGGGTGCTGTTCGCCGCGCTCCTCCTGCTCGCCGTCGGCATCCTCGCGCGCGTGGCGCCGTCCGTGTACGCGCTGTACGGCGGCGGGGTCCTCGTCGGCACCGCGATCGCCCTGCTCAACGTCCTGATGCCCGGCCTCGTCAAGCGGGACTTCCCCGACCGGGCCGCGGCGATGACCTCCGTCTACACGGGCGCGATGATCGCCGGCGCGACGGTGGCGGCGGCCGCCGCCGTGCCGCTGGAGGAGGCGCTCGGCGGCGGCTGGGAGGCCTCGCTGGGCGCCTGGTCGCTGCTCGCCATGGCCGCGGCGGTGGCCTGGCTGCCGCAGGTGGTGATCGCCCGGGGGCGTACGGGCCAGGAGGTACGGGCCGTCCCGGCCGCCGGCGGCCACCCGGTGAGCGTCTGGCGCTCGCCGCTGGCCTGGCAGGTGACCCTGTTCATGGGCATGCAGTCGACCTGGACGTACGTGCTGATCGCCTGGATGCCGACGATCTTCACCGACCACGGGATGAGCCGCTCCACGGCCGGACTGGTCTTCGCCTTCAACACCCTCACCCAGATCGTGGGCGCCTTCGCGGTGCCGCTGCTCGCCGGCCGGACGCGCGGTCAGCGTCCGCTGATCGTCCTGGTCACGGCGTTGGTCGCGGCCGGATACGTCGGCCTGCTCGTCGCCCCGGTCGAGGGCGCCTGGCTCTGGGCGGCCGTCCTCGGCGTCGGCCAGGGCGGTGCGCTGGGCCTCGCCCTGACCCTGATCGTGCTGCGCTCGGGGGACGCGGTGACCGCGTCCGCCCTGTCCGGGATGGCCCAGGCGGTCGGCTATCTGCTCGGCGCTGCCGGGCCGTTGGCCGCCGGCGCCCTGCACCAGGCCACAGGATCCTGGACCCTGCCGATCGCCCTGGTCCTGGGCGTCTGCGCGGTGGCCCTCGCCGCGGGACTGGCGGCGGCCCGGGACCGGACGGTCTGATCGTCGGGGGTGGCGGTACGGCTCCGGGAGGGCCTCCCGGAGCCGGGGCGACGACCTTCGGAGCCGTACCGCCGCTGTGTCGTCCCGTCCGTCCTCGTCCTACTCCTCGCCCGCCAGCGTCAGCGTCCGCAGCTTGTGGCCGGCGAACCAGGTCGCCGCGACCGTGACCGCCACGAGCAGGACCGTCGCCGTGGTCAGGCCGACCTCGGAGTCGATCAGGCCGTCGCCGGTGACCTTCTCCGCGAGGGCGAGCGACCACTGCTGGACGCTCAGGGTCTTGGCGCCGGCGATCAGGGAGCCGAAGAGGGTCTCCCAGACCAGCGCGTAGACGAGGCCGATGACCACCGCGTGGCGGCTGACCGTGCCGAGCAGCAGGAACAGCGAGCTGTAGGCGATGGAGGCCACCAGGGCCGCCACCGTGTAGGCGACCGCCACCTGCTGGCCGTTGCCGTTGAGGACGAATCCGGCGATGAAGGTCGGCACCGCCGAGAAGACCATGGTCACGGCGATCGCCACGATGAGCTTCGTGAAGATGATCGTGGACCGCTTCACCGGCTTGGACAGCAGGTAGACGATCGAGCCGTCGTCGATCTCCGGCCCTATCGCGCCGGTCCCGGCGATCACACCGATCAGGGGCACCATCGTGGCCAGCGCGAAGCCGCCCAGGACGTCGGCGGCGACCTGGTCGTCCGCGCCGTTGAACGCGCGCACCGCCGCGGCGATGAGCACCAGCAGGGCGGGCAGCAGGAAGAGGATCAGCGCCCGCCGGCGGCCGAGGAGGGCCCGGTAGGTGAGCCGGGCGACTGTGGGGTTGTACATCGGTCAGGCTCCTTTCAGGCCGCGACGAGATACGAGAAGACCGATTCGAGGGACTCGTCCGAGGGCGAGACCGTCAGGAGGCGGATGCCCTGGTCCTTCGCGACCCTGGGCAGCAGCTCCGTGAACCGCCCGAAGTCGACCGCCTGGATGCGCAGTCCGCCCTCCACCTGGTCGACCTCGATCCCGGCCGTGGACGGGTCGGCGATCAGTGCGGCGGCCAGCGCCCGGTCGTCGCTGGAGCGGACGAGATAGCGGTGCGGCCGGTCGGTCATGAGCCGGCGGATCTTGCGGAAGTCGCCGGAGGCCGCGTGGCGCCCGGCCACGATCACCTCGATGTGGGAGGCGAGCTGCTCGACCTCCTCCAGGATGTGCGAGGAGAAGAGGACCGTGCGGCCCTCCGCGCCCATCCGCCGCAGCAGGTCCATCAGCTGCATGCGCTGGCGCGGGTCCATGCCGTTGAACGGCTCGTCCAGGAGGAGCACGGACGGCTGGTGCACGAGGGCCGAGGCCATCTTCACGCGCTGCCGCATGCCCTTGCTGTACGTGGAGATCTTGCGGTCCTGGGCGTACTCCATCTCGACCGTGGCGAGGGCCGCGTGGGCCTCCTTGTCGCCGAGGCCCTGGAGCTCCGCGTTGGCCACGACGAACTCGCGGCCGGTCAGGAAGTCGTACATCGCCTCGCGCTCGGGGACGACGCCGATCTGGCGGTAGACCGACTCGTTCCCCCAGATCTTCTGCCCGTCGAGCGTGACGCCGCCGGTGGAGGGGTCGAGGAAGCCACCCAGCATGTTGATCAGGGTGGACTTCCCGGCGCCGTTCGGCCCGAGGAGGCCGGTGACGCCCGGGCCCACCGTCATCGTGACGTCGTTCACGGCCACGACGTTTCCGAACCAGCGGGAGACGTGGTCGATGTGGAGGGTGGTCACAGCCCGACCTTCCGGTAGCGGCGCATCAGGATGCCGTACGAGCCGGCGATGAGCGCGAGGACGACCAGCACGTAGATCACGCCGACACCGGTGCTCGGGCCCCCGAGTTCGGGGAACCCGGGAGGGGCGCCCAGGAAGGTGCTCTGCACGCCGTCGATGAGGGTCATCGGCGAGAAGAGGCCGAGCCACTGGATGGCGCCCGCGTTGTCCGTCGCGAAGGCGATGCCCATGAGGGTGGAGACCGCGCCGTACGAGACGGTCAGGACGGCGATCACGGCGGCGACGCCGAAGCCGCGGCGCGGGGTGAGGGCCGCCATGACGAGGCCTATGCCGCCGAAGAGCACCGAGAGCAGCGCCACGGAGACGAGTCCCTGGCCGAACATCTTGGTCTGCTCGGCGAAGTCCATCTTGGCGAGCAGCGAGCCGATCCAGAGGATCAGCAGCGGCGAGGCGGTCAGGACGAAGAGCGCCGAGGCCATCGCGCCGAACTTGGCGAGGACGTAGTCCGCGCGCTCGATCGGGCGCGAGAAGTACAGCGGCACCGTCCTGAACCGGAGGTCCCGGGAGACGGACTGCGGCGCCTGCGAGGCCAGGTAGATGCTGATGACGACCTGGAGGTAGAGCGCGTACTGCGTGTACTCGATGGAGAGTTTGGACTGCTTCCCGACCACGGCGACCGCGACGAGGATCAGCGCGGGGACGCACATCACCGCGAAGAGCAGCATCGGCAGCACCTTCGACTTGGCGCTGCGGCCGAGGCCGTAGGCACCGCGCAGGGACTGCGAGAAGAGGGACCGGCGCGCGTAGGCCCGGCCGAGGCGCGGGCCGTCGTAGGACCGGTAGCCGATGTTGTGGATCTGCGTCGTGTCGGGAGCGGCCTGGGAGGGGTGGGGCAGCTGGGTGCTCATCGGGCCTGCACCTCCTCGTGCCGCGGGGGCGTCTCGGGCCGGAATACCTCGGCGATGTGGTGGCGGCGCTGCTCCATGCGGACGAGGCCGAGGCCGAGCCCGGCGACGGTGTCCCGTACGAGGTCGTACGTCTCCTCGCCGGCCGCCTCCAGGAGCAGGATGTGGCCCGCGCCGGGGAGTCCGTCCTCCACACCCGCGTGGAGGACGACGCCGGCTTCGGTGAGGGCCGCGCGGAGCGCCCCCGTGCCGTCGGGGTGGGTGTCGGAGTCGGTGACCTCGACCGCGAGCGTCGTGGTGGTCCGGGTGAAGTCGCTGGTGGAGCTGGAGCGGAGCAGCTGCCCGCCGTCGATGACGACGACGTGGTCGCAGGTGCGCTCCAGCTCGCCCAGGAGGTGCGAGGTCACGAGGACGGAGATACCGAAGTCGGTCCAGACGCGGCGGATCAGGCCGAGCATCTCGTCGCGGCCGACCGGGTCGAGGCCGTTGGTCGGCTCGTCGAGGAGGACCAGCTTCGGGTCGTGGACGAGGGCCTGCGCGAGCTTCACCCGCTGCTTCATGCCCGTCGAGTAGCCGCCTATCGGGCGGTAGCGCTCCTCGTACAGGCCGACGTGGCGGAGGGTGTCGGCGGTCCGCTCCCGGGCGGCGGTCGCGGGCAGACCCGACATCCGCGCCATGTGGACGACGAACTCGGTGGCCGAGACGTCGGGGGGCAGGCAGTCGTGCTCCGGCATGTAGCCGACCTGCTCGCGGATCTGAGCGCCGGAGGTACTGACGTCGAGGCCGAGCACCTCGGCGCGGCCCTCCGTGGCGGGGGCGAGTCCGAGCAGGATCTTGATCATGGTGGACTTGCCGGCTCCGTTGGCACCCACGAGTCCGGTCACACCGGGCCCGATGTCCAGGGAGAGCCGGTCAAGAGCGGTCACCCGGGGGAACCGCTTGCTGAGGCTTTCGGTCGCGATCACAGTCACGATGTCGACGGTAGTGGTGTGCGCCACAGCGGTCGTCAGCCCAACGGCTCGATCCTTCTCCGACCAGAGGAGTACAAGCCCGTAGGGAAGTCGCGACGAAAGTCGTTTTCCACAGGCTGGTGTCCGCCCCCTTGACTCAGCCGCCGGGCATTGTCACATTCATCGGTGTCAAGTTACGGACGCGTAGTGCGATCGGGCGCTCACACGGGACGGCGGATGGCATGGCCTCAGCAGTGAAAGGCGAACTCTCGGCGGAGCTGCGGGGGTTCAGGGAAGTGCAGCGGCTCTCGTACGAGTGCGCGGAAGCCGTCGCGGCGCAGCTCAAGCCGGGGGTGACCGAGCGCGAGGCCGCCCGGATGCAGCGGGAGTGGCTGTACGAGCGGGGGGTGCGGGACTGGTTCCACCGGCCGTTCGCCTGGTTCGGGGACCGCACGGCCTTCGTGGACTTCAAGATCCCCCTGCAGTTCTTCCCCACGAACCGCCGTCTGGAGGCGGGGATGCCGTTCATCCTCGACATGGCGCCGGTCTACAAGGGACACACCGCCGACATCGGCTACAGCGGCTGCCTCGGTCTCAATCCCCTGCACGACAAACTGCTCGCCGATCTCCGCGACCACCGCGAGCTGATCCTCCGCGAGGTCCGCGAGCGCCGCACGCTGCGCGAGATATACGAGGACGTGGACCGGCTCATGGTCCGCCAGGGGTACGCGAACCGGCACCGGGCCTACCCCTTCGGCGTCATCGCCCACAAGATCGACCGGGTGAAGGAACGCCGCTGGTCGCCGACGCTCTTCGGCTTCGGCACCCAGGCGCTCAAGGGCCTGGCGAGCGACGCGGTCCACGGTCACCGGGACGGCTGGTCGCCGCTCTGGTCGCCGTACACGTTCTCCGACCACCCGCCCGTGCCCGGGCTGTGGGCGGTCGAGCCGCACCTCGGATTCCGGGGGACGGGCGCGAAGTTCGAGGAGATCCTGGTCGTCACCGACTCGAAGGATCCCGAGCAGAGCGCGTTCTGGCTGGACGACGATCTGCCGCACGTGCGGCGCTGGAACGAGGGGGCGGTCTGATGGCAGGGCTCAAGGGTGCGGGTCCCGAGGGTGCGGGTCCCAAGGGTGCGGGACTCACGGGTACGGCGCTCACGGGTGCCGGGCTCACCGGTACGGCGCTCGCGGGCGCGCGGGAGCGCTGGGTCCGTACGGGCGGGGTCGAGCTGTGTGTCGCCGAGCTCGGTGACAACACGGACCGGCCGACCGTGGTGCTCGTGCACGGCTACCCCGACTCCAAGGAGGTCTGGTCGGAGGTCGCGGCCCGGCTGGCCGAGGAGTTCCACGTGGTTCTGTACGACGTCCGTGGTCACGGACGGTCGACGGCGCCGGCCCCCCTGCGCGGCGGCTTCACCCTGGAGAAGCTGACGGACGACTTCCTCGCGGTCGCGGACGCCGTGAGCCCGGACCGGCCGGTCCACCTCGTCGGCCACGACTGGGGCTCGGTGCAGTCCTGGGAGTTCGCCACCGTCCCACGCACGGAGGGGCGGATCGCGTCCTTCACCTCGATGTCGGGGCCGAGCCTCGACCACTTCGGGCACTGGATCAAGCAGCGCATGACCCGGCCCACCCCCCGGCGGGTCGGCCAGCTCCTCGGTCAGGGAGCCAAGTCCTGGTACGTCTACATGCTGCACACGCCCGTGCTGCCGGAGCTCGCCTGGCGCGGGCCGCTCGGCAAGCGCTGGCCGAAGATCCTGGAGCGGGTCGAGAAGGTCCCGGCCGGCGACTACCCGACGCCCTCCCTGCCGAGCGACGCGGCGCACGGCGCCTGGCTCTACCGGGACAACGTCCGCGCCCGTCTCGGCCGGCCGCGCCCCGACGCGTACGCGCACGTGCCCGTGCAGCTGATCACGCCGACCGGTGACGCCTTCCTCTCCGAGCGGCTCTACGACGATCTGGGCACATGGGTGCCGGATCTGACCCGGCGCACGCTGCCCGCCAAGCACTGGGTGCCGCGCACCCGGCCTGACCAGCTGTCGGCCTGGATCGCCGAGTTCGTCCGGGCCAACGAGGACCCGGCGACCAGGGCCCCGAAGCCCGTCGCGGCGACGGCGGCGAGGAGCGGGGTGAAGCCGGAGTACGCGGAGCGGTTCGGCGGGCAGCTGGTCCTGGTGACCGGGGCGGCCAGCGGCATCGGGCGGGCCACGGCCTTCGCGTTCGCGGAGGCCGGCGCCCGGGTCGTGGCCGTGGACCGGGACGCCGAGGGCGCGGGCCGTACGGCCGAGATGGCCCGGCTGATCGGCGCGCCCGAAGCGTGGGGTGAGACCGTCGACGTCGCCGACGAGCAGGCGATGGAGAAGCTGGCCGCGAAGGTGGCGAGCGAGTACGGGACCGTCGACGTCCTGGTCAACAACGCGGGCATCGGGCTCACCGGCTCCTTCTTCGAGACGACGAGCGAGGAGTGGAAGCGGGTCCTGGACGTCAACCTGTGGGGCGTGATCCACGGGTGCCGGATCTTCGGCGCGCAGATGACCGCGCGCGGTCAGGGCGGTCACATCGTGAACACCGCCTCCGCGGCGGCCTTCCAGCCCTCCCGGGCCCTTCCCGCGTACAGCACGTCGAAGGCGGCGGTGCTGATGCTCAGCGAGTGCCTGCGCGCCGAACTGGCCGGCCAGGGCATCGGGGTGTCCGCGATCTGCCCCGGCATCGTCAACACCAACATCACCGCGACCACGCGGTTCGCGGGGGTCACGGACACGGCGGAGGAGACGCGGCGCCAGAAGAAGGCGTCCCGGCTCTACGGCCTGCGGAACTACCCGCCGGAGAAGGTCGCGGACGCGATCCTGGGGGCGGTCCTGCACGACCGGGCCGTCGTCCCGGTGACCCCGGAGGCCCGGGGCATACACGCCCTGTCCCGGCTGAGCCCGGGTGTCCTGCGGGCGTTCGCCCGCTGGCAGCCGCCCGCGTAGGCCTCGTGGGCCTTGTGGGCCTTGTGGGCCTTATAGGTCTTGGGGCCTTGTGGGCCTTGTGGGCCTTGTGGGCCTTATAGGTCTTGGGGCCTTGTGGGCCTTGTGGGCCTTGTGGGCCTTATAGGTCTTGGGGCCTTGGGGGTCTCGTGGACCTTGTGGGTCTCGCAGGCCTCGCAGGCCGAGGGGACGGGGGAGTGGCCGGCGGTCGTACGATCCCTCCCAGGAGGGGCCCCGCGGCGACGGGGTGCGGGAAGCGGGCGGTGGGAGCGGGTTTGTCCGAGCAGTCAGCACAGCCGGAGTACCGGATCGAGGATCTCGCGCATCACAGCGGGGCCACGGTCCGGACGATCCGCGCCTACCAGGACCGCGGGCTGCTGCCCCGCCCCGAGCGGCGCGGCAGGTCCAACGTGTACGGGGACGCGCACCTCGCCCGACTGCGGCAGATCGCCGACCTCCTCGACCGCGGCTACACCCTGGCCTCGATCAAGGAGCTCCTGGAGGCCTGGGACACCGGCCGGGGTCTCGGCGGAGTGCTCGGCCTGGTCGCGGAGGTCCACGGGCCGTGGACGGACGAGGAGGCGGACCGGATCTCCCGCGCGGAGCTGGACGCCCGTTTCGGCGGCACACCGGACGAGGACGCGATCCGGGAGGCCGTCGAGCTCGGCGTACTGGAGCGGCTGCCGGACCGGGAAGCGGAGGAGTACCTCGTACCGAGTCCGCAAGAGCTCGCCGTGGCAGTCGAGTTGTACGCGGCGGGGGTTCCGCTGCAGGCGATCACGGGTCACCTGCGGGAACTTCGCGACCAGGTCGAGCACATCGCCTCCCGCTTCCTGGAGTTCACGACCGAGCACGTCTTCGCCCGCTATCTGGAGCACCGCCCTCCGACGGACGCCGACGCGGCCGAGGCGGCGACGATGGTGCGGCGGCTCCGGCCGCTCGCCCAGCAGACCGTCGACGCCGAACTGGCGAGGGCGATGCGCGTGTTGGCCACCCGACACCTCCAGATCCACCTGTCCCCCGACGCACCGCGGGCGAGGGACGACGAGCCCCGCGCGGTGGCGCTCCCGGCCGACACGATCAGGGCCGTACAGAGCCTGGTCGGCGTGGACGGTGTCGCGGCCTTCGTCACGGCGGCGACCGAACGAGAACTCAACAAAAGGACATTGGACGTGCTTGCCTCACCTAGGCGCATACCAAGCTAATTACGCCAATTAGCCTTAGATTAATCACTCGTTGTCCACAGAATCGCCAACTAGCCTGTGGATAAGCAGCTTTGCTTGTGGATCAAACATGCCCGCCCCCCCTTCTTCGGAGAACAATGGACGAACGACGCACGGTGAAGGTGTCGAAGTACCTCTCGAAGCATCTGCGTCACCAGCCCGAACGCATCGGCCTCGTCCTCGACGCGCAGGGCTGGACCGAGATCGACACGCTCCTGCGCGCTACGGCGGCGCACGGCTTCCCGATCACCCGCGAGGAACTCGACCACGTCGTCGCGACCAACGACAAGAAGCGCTTCGCGATCGACGGCACGCGCATCCGCGCCAGCCAGGGTCACACTGTCGAGGTGGACCTGGACCTGCCGGTCGCCGAGCCACCCGCGTACCTCTACCACGGTACGGTCGCGGACCGGCTTCCCTCGATCCGGACGGAGGGGCTGCGCCCCATGGCCCGCCACCACGTGCACCTCTCCCCCGACCGGGAGACGGCGACCCGGGTAGGCGCCCGACGCGGGCAGCCGATCGTGCTGAGCGTCGACGCCGGCGCCATGCACCGGGCAGGGTACGTCTTCCACGTCAGCGCCAACGGGGTCTGGCTGACCGACGCCGTCCCACCGGAGTTCCTCCGCCTGCCCTCCTGAAACCGTCCGACCCTCCTGAAACCGTCCGACCCTCCTGAGACGGTCTGCCCCTCCTGACCGTCTGGCTCTCCTGAGGGCAGCCTGCCGCCCTGTAGCCGCGCTGAGGCATGATCGTCCCCATGGCACACCCGCATCTGCCCACCACCGAAGCGGCCGTCACGGCGATCCGCGCGATCGCCCAGGAGTTCCACCTGGAGATGACGGTGACCGACGACATCGGCGCGGACCAGACCTCCCGGCGCACCTCCTCCGGCGCGTTCGCCGTCCTGGACCCGGACGGCTCCCTGCCGCACGAGGCCTACGTCGAACTGGGCGGCTCACCCTCGCTCACCGTCCAGCTCTTCCCCGAGGACGACGCCAGGATCACCGTGGACGGCATCGAGTTCGCCGACGTGCCCCGCGACGCGGTCCCCGTCTTCCTCCGCTCCGTCCTCGGCGGCCTCGCCCACGTGAAGGGCCGGTTCTTTCCGCCCGGCTACTGGCTGGTCGTCCCACTCCCCGGCGACACCACGCACAAGGAGCTCATCCCGGGCAGCTCGCTCACCCCCTGGATGAACCGCAACTTCCGCTGATCCCCATGGGCCGCCGTAGGCTCGGAACCATGAGCCTGCGTCTGAGCACCGTCATCCTGCCCCGAGACCGTTGGCACGAGGGAGGCCGCGACAAGTGGCGGCGCGCCGAAGAGCTGGGGTTCCACACGGCGTACACCTACGACCACCTCTCCTGGCGCACCTTCCGCGACGGCCCGTGGTTCGGTGCGCTGCCCACCCTCACCGCCGCCGCCACGGCGACCGAGCGGCTCCGCCTGGGCACGCTCGTCACCTCAGTCAAGCCTCGTTCACCCATCGCAGCCTGACCTGGGGAAACATACATCCGGGGGCGTCTTGGTCCCGCCCGAAGCGGATCAGATCGCGATGAGTCGGACGCGGTTACCGCACAGCTTGGCCATATCGTCGACGTCGGACGTGAGCATGGCCACCGGGCCTGGCTGGCGGAGCGCCAACTCGGCGACGGTGGCATCGATTGCATACTTGTGGCCGTGCAGGCCGGCCTCTTTCAGCAGGCCGGCGGCGGCTCTGGCCGCCTGCTCGGTCACCGCTTCGACCTTGACCTGGGAGAGTACCCAGTTCAGTCGGGCGGTGTTCACCCGGGCGTGCATGGCTTCCACGATGGTGTTGGAACAGACCACCAGATCGGCAGCCATCGAATGGAAGGACCGGATCATCGCGAGCACGCCCCGGTCCTGCGAGATCCAGGCGGACAGCCCTTGGGAGTCCAGTACGACAGTCTCGATGCGGTGGTTCACGCGGCGCTCGCCGACTCCTCGTGCCCGGCCGTGCCGAAGATCCTGGCCTGGGCCGCGGCCAGCTCCTCGTCTGTGAACGCGCCGTGCTCCTCCTCGTAGCGGCGCAGCTCCTCGCCGAGCAGCTGGTGTCTGATCTGGCGGGCGACCGCCTCCGCGACGTAGCCGGAGACGTTGTCCGTGAGCCTCTTCAGCTCCGCCACCTGCTCGGTGGGCAGAGTGACCGTGATGCGGGTCGTATCAGCCATGGAGCCAGCATACTGCGGTATGCGCGCCATCTGCCGGGCTTCTCCACGTACGAGCTCAGCGCCGTCCCGCACCGAGCAGCTCACTCAGGCGGTCGCCGATCACGGACACCCCAGGGCGCGGGTCGCTCTCGTAGTACCAGGGCTTGCGCCGGCGCAGCAGCGCGTCGCCGTGCTCGCTCCAGGTGAATCCAGGCTTCCTCAGCAGTTTTCGAAACACGGCGTCCGCTGTCTCCGGGTGAGCGGCGGCCAGCCGGCGGATCGGCAGTGGCGTGATCGACTCCTCGCGCAGGTACGTGCGCAGCAGATCCTGGTGCTGCCCGCGTCCCGTGAGGGCGGGGTCTGCGAAGAGGTCACGCAGCATCCCGTAATCGGCGTAGAAGTTGAGCCCCTCGACCTGGTCGTAGATGACGCCGACGGTGTCCGAGTCCGCCAGTTCTGACGGCAGATCGAAGGAGGGCACGTCCGGGCCGGGGCGCCGCCGGGCTCGGGCATGGCCGGGCTGTCCCGCGACGGCTGCCTCCTGGCGGTGGCGGTAGTAGGCGTTGAGGAGGTCCTCGGCTTCGGCAGGCGGAAGGACCAGTTCGTCGCCGCCGCAGAACTCGACGAACGCGGCCCGGTCCTCCCTCATCCGCTGCCATCCCTGCTCGATCTTCTGGGGGTTGCGGAAGACCAGTTCGGGGTGGTGTGTGGCCAGTTGCAGAGCTGCCTGGGCGATCTCGGTGGCGCTGGACCCGGGGTAACTCGTCATCGCCCCGGATACCAACCACGCCCCGCCAACCGAGCGGACGGGTACCAGGCAGGTATGGAGGAATCCCCCCTTGGACACTCCACGAAATGCCGCCCGCCCGACGTTCGAGTACGTGCGGTACTCCAGGTCATCGACAAGGTTCAACAGGATGACGGCATCGCCGTCCTTGCGCCGGATCTCGAAGACGCCCTCGACCGGGTCACGCCAGCCGAGCAGCATCTCCCGGTCGGCCGCGGTCAAGTCTTTCCGTCCGGCGACGAACCGGTCCACCACGGTCGAACCGTCCGGCAGCCGGTACCGCAGGATGAAGTGGTCGGTGATCCGGATCGCCTCACCCTCATCCAGCTGCCGTGCAGGCCCAGCGGCCTCCAGCAGGAGGGGCGTCAACCACCGGTCGAAGCGGGCACTCTGCGCGAAGGTGACCAGCCACCCCTTCAATTCGGCGCTGCGCTCGATGAGATCAGCCAATGACGGTTCATGGGCGCCCTGATGTGCGCCCTGTGCGGCCTCAGCCACTTTCAGCCCTTTCGTACGAGCCACTTCCGCGTGAAGTGAGAGGTGTCCGGCCTCAATCGGCCCAGTGGCGGTACGCCTCGACCCACTCCGCCCCTTCGGGCGCCGGGCTGGGCAACGGCAGATCCAGGATCCCGATCGCCTGCCGGACGTGACCGCGAGAGCACAAGGCGACGATCCTGCCGTCGGGCGTGAGGTCGACGCTGCGCACCATCACCTCGGCGCCGAGAACGGCGGTGGCGAAGGGCAGGGCGAGGTGCTCCTCAAGCAGTGTGAACAGACCGGTCAGCTGTTCGCCCTCGCCGTAGGCGTCCACCGTCGCCTCTTCGATCATGGCCTCAATCTCGGCCCTGCCCAGCGTGCCCATGACGCCACGGTAGCGGCCCGCATAGCGACGTCGACGCGACTTCCCGAATCTGGGCCGTCGGCAAATCCATGGCAGCGGAGAGCCCGCGTATCGTCGAGGTCATGCGTCTGAGCACGGTGATCCTCCCCATCCACCGATGGGCCGAAGGGCAGAAGATCTGGCGGCGGGCCGAAGACCTCGGCTTCCATGCCGCGTACACGTACGACCACCTGTCGTGGCGGTCGTTCCGGGACAGGCCGTGGTTCGGTGCCATCCCCACGCTCACAGCCGCAGCTACGGTCACACAGAGTATGCGACTGGGTACTCTCGTGACCTCCCCGAACTTCCGCCACCCCGTGACCCTCGCCAAGGACCTGATGTCGCTCGACGACATCTCCGGAGGCCGGATCACGCTCGGCATCGGGGCCGGCGGCAACGGCTTCGACGCCACCGCTCTCGGGCAGGAGGCGTGGACACCGAAGGAACGGGCCGACCGGTTCGGCGAGTTCCTGCCGCTGCTCGACCGGCTGCTCACCGAGGCGTCGGTGACGGAGCGGGGCACGTTCTACTCGGCGGAGGAAGTCCGGAACATCCCCGGGTGCGTCCAGCGCCCGCGGCTGCCTTTCGCGGTGGCGGCGACCGGGCCGCGCGGGCTGAGGCTGGCCGCCCGGTACGGGCAGGCGTGGGTGACGACCGGCGACCCTAAGATCTTCGAGGAGGGGACTCCGGAGCAGTCCGTGGAGGCGCTGCGCGGCCAGATCGAGAAGCTCGGCAAGGCCTGCACCGAGACCGGCCGGGACGTGGCCGAGCTCGACAAGATCCTGCTGACCGGCTTCACCCCCGACCGCGGGCGCCCGCTGGAGTCGCTCGACGCCTTCGTCGACTTCGCCGGCACCCACCGCGACCTCGGGTTCACCGAGATCGTGATCCACTGGCCGATCGCCGACTCCGACTTCGCCGCCGACCAGGCCGTCTTCGAGAAGATCGCCACCGAGGCCCTCTCCCAGCTGGGCTGAGCCACCGGCTCTCTCCTCCCCCTGTCCGGCCCCGGCCGTACGCGGCCGGTGTCGGCAGTCACAGCACACGCCGCCGCCGGCGGTCAGAACGCACGCCGTACGCCGGGGCCGGCGGTCAGAACGCACGCCGTTCGCCGCCGACGCCGGCCTGTCAGCTCGCGCGCCGGGCGTGCCCGCGCCACAGGGCGAGCAGGACCGGTGAGCCGGTCGGCGCGGGCCGTCCGGGACAGACGTCGGTATGGCTGACCCGGCAGGTGTCGGACGGTACGGCGGGGCCGAGGCCGACCGCCGTACCGTCGCCCGCGACGCGCCAGCGCCTGCCCGCCGGAACGGCGCGGACCGACAGCTCCCCCGGCTCGATCATGACCCAGCGCCCGCGCACCGTGCGGTGCCACTCCGCGCCCGCTCCGCACGCGGAGCAGGTCGCGTGCGACGGCTTCCGCGCGTCCGGCACGGCCCTCCCCGTACGAGCCGCGCGCGTCACCGCCTCGGTCATCCCCGCCAGGACGTCGCCCACCAGCACCGGCTCACGCGCCGGACGATCCGATCCGGCCTGCTCGCAGCTCCCGCAGAGCGCCATCCCGAGGCTCGCTACCCATATGCCGTACGGCGCACCGCAGGCCTCGCACTCGTCACACCGCCGTCCCGAGACCATGCCCCACCCCCTGGAGATGCCGTCAGCTCTCCTGGGGTCTTCCCCACGACACCAGGAACCGAACGAGCGTTTTACGGCCAGATCAGGACGCTCCGGGACGCGTCGAGCCATCGAACTCGCCTACTCATATGTGCACCTCCTCGCACGCCCGTGCGTTCGGTGCGGAACAATGGTGCGGTGACCTCTCCCCGCTCCCCGCGTTCCTCCGCTCCGGCGGCCCCGGCGACCCGGCTGATCGCCACCGACCTCGACGGCACGCTCCTGCGCGACGACAAGTCCGTCTCCGAGCGCACGATCGCGGCCCTCGCCTCGGCGGAGCGGGCCGGTATCGAGGTCTTCTTCGTCACCGGACGGCCGGCCCGCTGGATGGACGTCGTGAGCGACCACGTCCACGGTCACGGCCTGGCCATCTGCGCGAACGGTGCCGCTGTCGTCGACCTCCACGCGGGAGGCACCTTCCTGGAGGTCCGCCCATTGGAGCGGCCGGTCGCCCTCGACGTGGTCCGGGCCCTGCGCGCCGCCGCGCCCGGGACCTCCTTCGCGGTCGAGCTCACCACCGGCATCCACTACGAGCCGGCGTACCCGCCCTTCTTCCTCGATCCCGGCGCCACCGTCGCCACCGCCGAGAAGCTCCTGTTCGAGGAGGCGCCCGGCGCCGCGGCCCCCGTGCTCAAACTGCTCGCGCAGCACCCCGAGCTCGACCCCGACGCGTTCCTTGCCCTCGCCAAGGAGGCCGCCGGCGAGCTGGCCTCCTTCACGCGTTCGAGCCCCACGGCTCTGCTTGAGGTCAGCGCGCTCGGCGTCTCCAAGGCCTCCACCCTGGCCCTCTGCTGCGCCGAGCGCGGCATCGCGGCGGAGGAGGTCGCCGCCTTCGGCGACATGCCCAACGACATCGAGATGCTCAGCTGGGCGGGCCGCTCTTACGCGATGGGCAACGCCCACGCCGACGTGATCGCCGCCGCCTCCGGCCGCACGACCGGCAACAACGAGGACGGGGTGGCCGTCATCATCGAGCAGCTCGTCGCGGAGACGCTGGACGCACGGGACGCCACGGCGGCGCGCCAGGACGCCCCCTAGTAGTGCTTGGTCAGGTCAGCTGTGGTTGAGCGTGTCCTTCTGGCTCGGTGTTGCGTTGAGAGGGTGTGACTCCGGACGAGATTGCGGCTGTGCGTGGTG
>NZ_JBSGTX010000075.1:0-40087 GCF_053607625.1 Streptomyces sp. NPDC055103 | reverse complement strand
AGCCGGTGGCCGTTCGTCTATGCGGGCCTCACCCTGACGCCGGAGCAAACCCCCGGATCAGGTCCAACCCGTACACCACTTCCCAGGACGCAACCGAGGTCGTCCTCGCCCAGCGTCACCTCTCACCCACAAGGTCGAGATCAGGCCTGGGAGCTTCGGCAGAAGCCTCGACCGGCTGAGGCCGGCGCCACGGTTGAACGACCGGACGGGACACCCCGCGCCACCAGGCGTCAGACGGCAGCTTCCCCGCAGGCTCGAACGGCTCACCAGGACGAGGGAACGCCACCGCCTGGCCGGCCTCCTCAGCCTCGTACTTCGTCCACTCCCCCGGCTCCGCCCACGCGTGCGGCGCCAGATTGAACGTGCCCCAGTGGATCGGCAGCATCACCCCACCCGGACCACCGCCCTGCAGGTCAAATTGGGCCTGCAGCCCCTTCGCCGGAGACACGTGGATGTCTGGCCAGCCCCCGGGCAGCGGCGTATAGTCCGTGTGGTTCTTGGGCGATATGACGCTTTATCAGGTACCAGAAGTCCTTCGTCGGCCACTTCAGGAGGTTCGGGAGCCGCAG
Organism: Streptomyces sp. NPDC055103; assembly: GCF_053607625.1. Lineage (NCBI taxonomy): Bacteria > Bacillati > Actinomycetota > Actinomycetes > Kitasatosporales > Streptomycetaceae > Streptomyces > Streptomyces sp. NPDC055103. The sequence continues at coordinate 39,518 of NZ_JBSGTX010000075.1, read as the reverse complement.
GAGGGAAAGGGGGCCCCGGAGGGTTCAGAGAGCGAGCTCGCTGCGGACCAGGGCGTCGATGCGCTGCCAGGCGGGGGACGAGGCGTTGACCCGCTCCTGGACGAGGTCGGGGATCCGCGAGGCCGACTCCAGACGGGGTGGGCCCTCGGAGCCGTAGCGCTCGTGCGTCGCGGAGACCATGCGGCGGGCGAGTTCCTCGACGCGGGGGTCGTCGGCGTCCAGGTCGTGAGCGTGGTCGTATTCGAGGAAGAGGCGCCTCCGCCCCGGGTCTGCCAGCGTGTCGGCCTGGTCGCGCAGCAGTGTGAGCGCGTGCTCCGGATGGGTGGCGAAGATCAGGATCCACAGGTCGCGCTGGAGGTCCACCCACCGCGGCGTGAAGCCCCATCGGGTCAGCCGCTCCAGGTGTTCTGCTACCTCGGCGGGTACGGGGGCCAGCGTGCCCGCCGCCAGCCGGCGCAGGCGGTCGCGTGTGGCCCGGAGCGTGCGGATACGGGCGGTGAGGTCGTCCTCGATCTCCCGCAGTGCCTGCTGGAGGTCGGTCTCGTCGGCCGATCGCAGCTCGCGGATACGGGCCAGGGGGACGCCCGCGTCCGCGAGGGTGCGGATCTTGATCAGGTCGGTGACGTCGCTCGCGCCGTACCGCCGGTAGCCGGAGGCGTCGCGGTCGGGCTCGGGGAGCAGGCCCTTGGCGTGGTAGACGCGGACCGTCTTGACCGACACCCCGACGTACGCTGCCAGCTGCCCGATGGTGATCACCCCGCCATCGTCCCACTTGACCCTGCCCCAGGGGCAGGGTCGCACCATGGGTGGATGAACGACATGACAGTGGACAGGGAGACGCTGCGCGAGCTGGCGGACGCAGGGAATGAGAAGGCCCTGGACCGGCTCGCCGATCTCGCGGACGCGGCCGACGACGTCGGCGAGCTGAGCGAGCTCCTCGACGAGGGGTCTCGGCGTGCGGGACTGCTACTCACCCGGCGGGCGGTCGCCGCATGCGACCCGCGCGAACTCCAGCGCATCTCCGACGCGGGATACGAGGAGGCCGGAGCCGAGATCGACCGGCTGCTGAGCGGGGACTGAGGGAAGGGGAGCAGCCTGTCGAGCCGGGTGCTCCCCCACCCTGCCCCGTCAGGTCGTCGTCTCCGCCGCCATCTCCGGCACCGACAGTGCCGCTCCGTCCGTCATCCGCAGGCTGACCGTCATGGTGAGGCCTCCTCCCGGAGTGTCCTCGGCCGTCACCGTCCCGCCCATCGACTCCACGAAGCCACGGGCGACGGCAAGGCCGAGGCCGACGCCCTCTCCGCGCGGGGCGTCGCCGTACCGCTGGAAGGCCCCGAAGATGCGATCCTTCGCGTCGTCGGGGACGCCGGGGCCGCGGTCGACGACCCGCAGTTCGACGCGGTCGGCGAGCGCGCTCGCCGAGACGAGGACCGGTTCTCCCGGCGGGCTGTACTTGACGGCGTTCTCCACGATGTTGGCGACGGCTCGTTCAAGCAGGCCCCGGTCCACGGCGACCATCGGCAACGTCTCGGGGATGTCCAGTTCGACGCTGCCCTCGGGCACGCCGAGCAGGGCCATCGGGACCACCTCGTCGAGGTCGGTCTCGCGGATGACGGCGGTGACCGTGCCCGTGTCCAGGCGGGACATGTCCAACAGGTTGCCGACGAGGTGGTCGAGCCGGTCGGCCCCCTCCTCGATGCCTTCGAGGAGCTCGGCGCGGTCCTCCTCCGACCACTCGACGTCGTCGGAGCGCAGTGACGAGACCGAGGCCTTGATGCCGGCGAGCGGGGTCCGCAGGTCGTGGCTGACAGCGGCGAGGAGGGAAGTTCGGATCTTGTTGCCCTCCGCTAGCCTGCGGGCCTCCTCGGCCTCGCCCACGAGCCGCTGCCGATCGAGGACGGTCGCCGCCTGGGCGGCGAAGGCGCCGAGCACGCGCCGGTCCTCGGCGGGCAGCACCCTGCCCGACAGGGCGAGGGCGAGGTGGTCTCCGACCGGCATGTCCACGTCCGCGTCCTCCGGGCGGTTCGCCGGCCGGTGGCCGACGACGGCGACGCAGGACCACGGCTCGGTCTCGGCGGGACGTTCCAGGAGGGCTACGGACTCCATGGAGAAGGTCTCCCGGACCCGTTCGAGGAGCGCTTCGAGGGTCGTCTCGCCGCGCAGGACGCTGCCCGCGAGGAAGGAGAGGGTCTCCGCCTCGGCGCGGAGCCGGGCGGCCTGGTGGGTGCGGCGGGCCGCGAGGTCGACGACGGAAGCCACCGAGATCGCGACGCCGACGAAGATGACGAGGGCGACGATGTTGCGCGGGTCGGCGATCGTCAGCTGGTGGATCGGCGGGGTGAAGAACCAGTTGAGGAGCAGGGAGCCGACAGCCGCCGAGGCCAGGGCCGGCTTGAGCCCGCCGAGGATCGCGGCGGCGACGGTGAACGTGAGGTAGAGCAGGACGTCGTTGGCCAGGCCCACGTCGGGGGCCGTGGTGCTGAGCAGGAGGGTGAGGAGGGCCGGTCCTACCAGGCCGACGAGCCAACCCCAGATGGTCCGGGATCTGCCAAGTCGGGCACAGCCTGGGCCGGGTAGTCGGCGGCCCTTGGCCGCCTCGTCGTGTGTGACGATGTGGACGTCGAGGTCGGGGCCCGACTCGCGGGCCACGGTCCCGCTGACGCCGGGGCCGAACAGGTACTGCCACGAACGGCGCCGGCTCACGCCCAGCACGATCTGCGTGGCGTTGACTCCTCGTGCGAATGCGAGCAGCCCGGCGGAGACGTCGTCGCCGACGACGTGGTGGAAGGTGCCGCCGAGGTCCTCGACGAGGGTGCGCTGGACGGCCAGTTCCTTGGGCGAGGCCGAGGTCAGGCCGTCGCTGCGCGAGATGTAGACGGCGAGGACCTCGCCTCCCGCGCCCTTCTCCGCCAGCCGCACGGCACGGCGTATCAGGGTCTGCCCCTCCGGTCCGCCGGTCAGACCGACGACGATCCGCTCGCGCGAGCCCCAGATCTTCGAGACGCGGTGCTCGGTCCGGTACTCCTGGAGGTACTCGTCGACCCGGTCGGCCGTCCACAGCAGGGCCAGTTCGCGCAGGGCGGTGAGGTTGCCGGGCCGGAAGTAGTTGGAGAGGGCCGCGTCGACCTTGTCCGGCTTGTAGATGTTGCCGTGGGCCATCCGACGGCGCAGGGCCTGGGGCGACATGTCGACCAGTTCGATCTGGTCGGCGCGGCGGACGACCTCGTCGGGGACCGTCTCCTTCTGCCGGATGCCGGTGATCGACTCGACCACATCGCCGAGGGACTCCAGGTGCTGGATGTTGACCGTCGACACGACGTCGATCCCGGCCGCGAGGAGTTCCTCGACGTCCTGCCAGCGCTTGGCGTTGCGGGAACCCGGGACATTGGTGTGGGGAAGCTCGTCGACGAGCGCGACGGCCGGCCGGCGGGCCAGGACGGCGTCCACGTCCATCTCGGTGAACGACGTGCCCCGGTACTCGATCGTCCGGCGCGGAATCATCTCCAGCCCGTGGAGCATGACCTCGGTGCGGGGCCGGTTGTGGTGTTCCACGAAGGCGACGACGCAGTCAGTGCCGCGTTCGACGCGCCGGTGCCCCTCGGAGAGCATCGAGTACGTCTTGCCGACGCCCGGCGCCGCTCCGAGGTAGATGCGCAGCTTCCCGCGTCCCATGTTCTGCGTTTCTCCTACGGTGATGCGGTTCTACGGTTCGAACCGGTAGCCCATACCGGATTCGGTGATCAGATAGCGAGGATGCGACGGGTCCACTTCCAGTTTGCGCCGCAGCTGGGCCATGTAGACCCGGAGATAGTTCGTCTTGCCGCTGTAGGTGGGCCCCCACACCTCCTGGAGCAGTCGGCGCTGGCTGATGAGCCGCCCCGGGTTGCAGATCAGGATTTCCAGCAGGTGCCACTCGGTGGGAGTGAGGCGTACGTCGCGGCCTTCTCGCCGCACCTTCTTCGCCACCAGGTCGACGGTGAACTCGTCAGTGACGACCCGGCCGTCGTCGGTGGCTGGTGAGACCGCGGCGTGAGGTGCCTCGGTCGTACGCCGGGTGGCGGCCCGCAGCCGGGCCATGAGTTCGTCCATGCTGAACGGCTTGGTCATGTAGTCGTCGGCTCCGGCGTCCAGAGCCCGGATCTTGTCCTCGGAACCGCTGCGTGCGGAGAGTACGAGTACGGGGGCACGGCTCCAGCGCCGCAAGGCCCTGATGACGTCGACGCCGTCCATGTCGGGCAGGCCCAGGTCGACGATCAGCACGTCCGGCGGTTCGGCGGCGGCGAGGGAGAGGGCCGTGGCGCCGTCCGGTGCCGTGTCCACCGCGTATTGGCGCGCCTGAAGGTTGATCACCAGAGCTCGTGCGAGCTGTGCGTCGTCCTCGACCACCAGCACCCACGTCATCGGCGTGCTGCCTTCCTCTTGTACGTGCGGTTCGTGTCGTTCGTGGCGTGGGAGCCGGTGGACCCGGGGGCCTCCCGGATCCGCCGGCTCCCACGCCGCTTGGATAAGGCCATCAGCTCTTGGTCAATTCCTTGAGCGCGATGTTGAGTTCGAGGACGTTGACGCGGGGCTCGCCCATGAAGCCGAGGATCCGGCCGTCGGTGTGGTCGGCGACCAGCTTGTCCACCTGCGCGACGTCCAGCTTGTTGAGCTCGGCGACGCGGTGGACCTGGATCTTCGCGTACTCCGGGGAGATGTGCGGGTCGAGGCCGGAGCCGGAGGAGGTCACCGCGTCGGCGGGGACGTCGGACGGCTTGACCTTGTAGCCGTTCACCGAGTTGTCCTTGACCACGGCGGCCTTGGCGTCGGTGACCCACTTGATCAGGTCCTCGTTGTCGCCGGAGCGGTTGGTCGCGCCGGAGAGGATCAGGGCGTACTGGGTGTTGACGCTGTTGGTGCCGAGGCCGTTGGAGGGCCGGGGCTGGAACCACTTCAGGTCGGGCGTCGAGGTCTCCTCGCCGTCCTTCAGCGGGAGGTTGTAGGTCTGGCCGATGAGCTCCGAGCCCACGACCTTGCCGTCGACCTTCAGCTCGGAGCCGTTCGCCTTGCCCGGGAAGGCCACCTGGGCGATCCCGGTGACGGCGAGCGGGTAGAGCACGCCGGTGATCACGGTGAGGACGAGGAGGGCGCGCAGGCCCGCCCAGAGCACGCGGCCGGTGTTCGACGCGGAGTTGTTCATCGTGGGTCAGCCGATTCCGGGGATGAGGGAGAGGAGCATGTCGATGAGCTTGATGCCGACGAACGGGGCGACCAGGCCGCCGAGTCCGTAGACCGCGAGGTTGCGGCGGAGCATCGCGTCGGCGCTGCTCGGCCGGTAGCGGACGCCCTTCAGGGCGAGCGGGACGAGGGCGATGATGATCAGCGCGTTGAAGATGACGGCGGAGAGGATCGCGGATTCCGGCGAGGTCAGGCCCATGATGTTGAGCTTGTCCAGCGACGGGTAGGCCACGGCGAACATGGCCGGGATGATCGCGAAGTACTTCGCGACGTCGTTGGCGATCGAGAAGGTCGTCAACGCGCCCCGGGTGATGAGGAGTTGCTTGCCGATCTCGACGATCTCGATGAGCTTGGTCGGGTTCGAGTCGAGGTCGACCATGTTGCCGGCCTCCTTCGCGGCCGACGTGCCCGTGTTCATCGCCACGCCGACGTCCGCCTGCGCGAGCGCCGGGGCGTCGTTCGTGCCGTCACCGGTCATCGCGACGAGCTTGCCGCCCGCCTGCTCCCGCTTGATGAGGGCCATCTTGTCCTCGGGGGTGGCCTCGGCGAGGAAGTCGTCGACCCCGGCCTCCTCGGCGATGGCCTTCGCGGTGAGCGGGTTGTCACCGGTGATCATGATCGTCCTGATGCCCATGCGGCGCAGCTCGTCGAACCGCTCGCGCATGCCCTCCTTGACGACGTCCTTCAGGTGGATCACACCGAGGACGCGCGCGCCCTTGTCGTCCTTGACCGCGACGAGGAGCGGAGTGCCGCCGGCCTCGGAGATCCGGTTGACCAGGGTGTCGGCGTCGGCGGCGACCTCGCCGCCCTGCTCACGGACCCAGGTGACGACCGAACCGGCCGCTCCCTTGCGGGTCTGCTTGCCGTCCACGTCCACACCCGACATGCGGGTCTGGGCGGTGAACTCGATCCAGGTGGCGTGCGCCAGTTCACCCTGGTGACGCTCGCGCAGTCCGTACTTCTCCTTGGCGAGGACCACGACGGAGCGGCCCTCGGGCGTCTCGTCGGCGAGGGAGGACAGCTGGGCGGCGTCGGCGAGTTCGGCCGCCGTGGTGCCTGCGACCGGGACGAACTCGGCGGCCTGGCGGTTGCCGAGGGTGATGGTGCCGGTCTTGTCGAGGAGCAGCGTCGACACGTCACCGGCGGCCTCGACCGCACGGCCCGACATGGCGAGCACGTTGCGCTGGACGAGCCGGTCCATGCCGGCGATGCCGATCGCGGAGAGCAGGGCGCCGATCGTCGTCGGGATGAGGCAGACGAGCAGCGCGGTGAGGACGATGAGCGAGGTCTGCTCGTCGGCGCCCGCGTAGATCGCGAACGGCTTCAGCGTGACGACGGCGAGCAGGAAGACGATGGTGAGGGACGCCAGGAGGATGTTGAGGGCGATCTCGTTCGGCGTCTTCTGCCGGGCCGCGCCCTCGACCAGGCTGATCATCCGGTCGATGAAGGTCTCGCCCGGCTTCGTCGTGATCCTGATGACCACCCGGTCGGACAGCACCTTCGTACCACCGGTGACGGCACACCGGTCGCCACCGGATTCACGGATGACGGGAGCGGACTCGCCGGTGATGGCGGACTCGTCGACGCTCGCGACGCCCTCGACGACGTCACCGTCGCCGGGGATGATGTCGCCCGCCTCGCAGACCACCAGATCACCGATCTTCAGCTCGGTGCCGGGGACCCGCTCCTCGTTCTTGCCGATGATCCGGCGGGCGACGGTGTCCGTCTTGGCCTTGCGCAGGGTGTCGGCCTGCGCCTTGCCGCGGCCCTCGGCGACCGCCTCCGCCAGGTTGGCGAAGACCGTGGTGAGCCAGAGCCAGGCCGTGATGGCCCAGCCGAACCAGTCGCCGGGGTTCTTGAACGCGAGCGCGGTGGTGACCACCGATCCGACGAGGACCACGAACATGACCGGCGACTTGATCATGACGCGCGGGTCGAGCTTGCGGATCGCATCCGGGAGGGAGGCGATCAGCTGCTTGGGATCGAAGAGGCCACCGCCGACCCGACCGGGGGCTTGATGCCCTCCGGACAGGTCCCCGTGCGGGGCTGTGGACGGAGTGGGTGCGGACACGTTGTCCTCGTGGTTCTTTACGTCGTTGGTCATGCCGCGAGCCCTTCGGCGAGCGGTCCCAGCGCGAGAGCCGGGAAGTAGGTGAGACCGGTGATGATCATGATGGTGCCGACGAGGAGGCCGGTGAACAGCGGCTTCTCGGTACGGAGGGTGCCCGCCGTCTCCGGTACGGGCGTCTGCTCCGCGAGCGAACCCGCCAGCGCCAGAACGAACACCATCGGCAGGAACCGACCCAGCAGCATCGCGATGCCGATGGCCGAGTTGAACCACTGCGTGTCCGCGTTCAGACCCGCGAACGCCGAACCGTTGTTGTTGGCGCCCGAGGTGAACGCGTACAGGATCTCGGAGAAGCCGTGCGCGCCGGAGTTCGTCATCGAGTTCGCCGGGGTGTCCAGGACGAACGACGCGGCGGTGAAGCAGAGGACGAGCGCGGGGGTGACGAGGATGTAGCAGGCCGCGAACTTGATCTCGCGGGTGCCGATCTTCTTGCCCAGGTACTCCGGGGTGCGGCCGACCATCAGACCGGCGATGAACACCGCGATGACCGCCATGATCAGCATGCCGTAGAGGCCGGAGCCGACGCCGCCGGGCGCGATCTCGCCGAGCTGCATCCCGAGCATCGTGATGCCGCCGCCGAAACCGGTGTAGGAGGAGTGGAAGGAGTTCACGGCGCCGGTCGAGGTGAGCGTGGTCGCCACCGCGAAGATCGACGAACCGGCGATCCCGAAGCGGGTCTCCTTGCCCTCCATCGCACCCCCCGCGATGTCGAACGCCGGTCCCTGGTGGGCGAATTCGGTCCACATCATCAGCGCGGTGAAGCCGAGCCAGATGGTGGCCATCGTGCCGAGGATCGCGTACCCCTGCTTCAGCGAACCGACCATGCGGCCGAAGGTCCGCGTCAGCGCGAAGGGGATGACGAGGATCAGGTAGATCTCGAAGAGGTTCGAGAAGCCGTTGGGGTTCTCGAAGGGGTGGGCCGCGTTGGCGTTGAAGTAGCCGCCGCCGTTCGTGCCCAGCTCCTTGATGACCTCCTGCGAAGCGACCGCGCCGCCGTTCCACTGCTGCGCGCCGCCCGTGAACTGGCCGACCTCGTGGATGCCGGAGAAGTTCTGGATCGCACCGCAGGCGACGAGGACGAGGGCGCCGACGACGGAGATCGGCAGCAGGATACGGACGACACCGCGGACCAAGTCGGCCCAGAAGTTGCCCAGTTCTCCGGTACGGGAACGGGCGAAGCCACGGACGAGCGCGACCGCCACGGCGATCCCCACCGCCGCCGAGACGAAGTTCTGCACGGCGAGACCGCCGGTCTGCACGACGTGGCCCATGGCCTGCTCGCCGTAGTACGACTGCCAGTTGGTGTTCGCGACGAACGAGGCGGCCGTGTTGAACGCCTGGTCCGGATCGATCGACACGAAACCGAGCGAGCCGGGCAGCGACCCCTGCACCCGCTGGAGCAGGTAGAGGAAGAGAACGCTCACGGCGGAGAAGGCGAGCACACCCCGCAGATACGCCGGCCAGCGCATCTCCACGTTCGGGTTCGCGCCGATCGCCTTGTAGATCCACTTCTCGGGCTTGTAGTGCTTCTCCGAGGAGTACACCTTCGCCATGTAGTCACCCAGCGGCCGGTACGACAGACCCAGGGCGACGATCAACGCCAGAAGCTGGAGGACTCCAGCAAGAACAGGACTCATATCCGTACTCAGAACCTCTCCGGCTTGACGAGGGCGAGGACGAGATAGACCAGCAGGGCGACGGCCACGATCAGACCGACGATGTTCTCGGCATTCACAGCTTGGCCACCCCCTTGGCGATGAAGGCCACCAGCGCGAAGACCGCGATCGTGGTGACGACGAAGGCCACGTCGGCCATCGTGAGCTCCCGGATGAAGGAAGAAGGAAGAACGGATTCTCGGACGAGATGAGGAAACCGCCTTTCCGAACGGATTCGGCCTCCGTTAACGACTCCCTTACGCTCCACAGGGCTGTCTTTACGCGTCCCCTACGACTCCCTGGCTCAAGAGGGGGAACCAGGTCATTCCCCCGCCCGTCCTCGCCTGCGCCCGGTGGGGTGCGGCTGGATCCCGGACATCAGGACGTCCATGCCCTGCCGGCTGGTCGCCAGGACGACACGGTCACCGGCGCGCAGAACACGGCCGGGCACGGGACGCCAGTCGAAGCCGGGTGGACGGCCGAAGCGGAACCCCGCCAGGGTGTCCCCCGTGGCAGTCTCCGGCCCGGATCCCGCCCTCACCCCCGAGCCCGCCCACGCACCCGCACCCGCACCCGCACCCGCACCCGCACCGACGGCGAGGACCCGCCACTCGTTCTCCCGGAACGCCTCGTAGACCGAGCGCCCCTCCAGCTCCGGATGCCCGGCCACGTCGACGACCGTGAAGAGCAGCGAGCCCCGCTCCACCGGCATGACCCCCAGGACGTGCCGCCCCATCATCGCGGCGGCGAACGCCGGAGCGGCGAGAGCGGAGACGCTCCGGCTGCGGGTGAGCGCGTCGGGGTACGAGGCGCGCATGGTCGCCGAGACGGTGGCGGCGAAGTCGTCGTCGTAAAGGCGCATGATCACCCGGATGGCCGGGTTGGTCTCCCGAGCGGACATCGCGATGTCGAGGTTCTCCCCGTCGCCGTGCGTGACGACGAGCAGGGATCTGCTGAACCGGATCCCGGCCTTTTCCAGCAGCCCTGGCGCGGTCGCGTCCTCCAGGAGCAGGGGAACGCCGAGCTCGCGGGCGTAGGCGACCCCGCGCGCCGCCGGATCGCGCTCGATGACGACCACTTTGTGGTCGGTGGTCCGCAAGCGCCCCAGGACGCGGGTGCCGATCTTCCCCAGGCCGACGAGGACGATGTGGTCGACGATCTCCGGTGCGGGCGGCTGGTTCGCCGATCCGGTACGGAAGGCCTCCGTGGCGTTCATGGTCGCGGCGACCACCAACGGCAGGATGGCGAGGCCCACGAAGCCGGCGATGAGCTGGAGTATCCGCCGCGCGGGGGACTCTTCTTCGCCGGTGGCGGGGTCGCCCATGGTGAAGATGTCCAGGAGCGGCAGGTAGACGGCTCGCCACAGCGGGCCGTCCTCGACCAGCCAGGTGGCGGCGGCGAGGCCGACGACGATGGCGGCAAGCATGCCGAACACGGCGAGTACCTCGCGCGCGAGGAACACCTTCCACGGCAGGTGCGAGAGCCGTGCCCGCAGCCAGGCCCCCACGCCGGTCCGGTCGTCCGGGATCCGGGGCCCGTGGTGGTGGGTGACCTCTTCGAGCATGAGCCGGCCGTGGGTGAACTGGCGGCGGTCGGCGGTCCTGGTGTCGGGCAGCAGTTGCGTGCCGCCGAGTCCGGCGCTCTCGGCACTGTCCTCACTCGCCGGGTCGTCCTGGTGCGCCCCTGACAGGATGGCGAGGGTGGCGAGATCGGCGGTGTGCGGTGAGGTTCCGGCCGCCCGCACCACACCGCGGAACACCTTCCCCTCCACCTGGAGGGTGGGGCCTTCGCCGACCGCGGCGGCGGCGACCAGTTCGGGGACGGCCGTGTCGCTGTCGGAGAGGACCGTGGTCGAGGCGTCCGACTCCCCCTGTACGCCGGCGGCCCGGTCGAGGAGCCGCTCCAGGTGGCGCCCGCGCTCCCGGTGATACATGCGGACCACCAGACGTATCGAGGGGTTGAGGCCGCGTGCCAGGAGCGCGGCCGTCATGTTCACCTGGTCGTCGGCGTAGGTGAGGGCCAGGGCCGCCGCGCGCTCGACGCCCGCTGCCCGGAGGGTCCGTTCGTCGGGTGCGGGGGCCACGATCAGCTCGATCGGGGAGCGCGGGTCCCGGTGCAGGGCGGCGATGTCGGCACCGTGCCGGTCGCATCGCGAGGGGAGGACGACGGTGACCGCCTCACCGCACACGGCGTCGAGTTCGACGGCGAGCCGATGGGCGAGACCGTCGTCACCACAGATCACCATGTGCCGGGATCTCTGAGCAAGTGGCATACGGAGATGGTTAGTTGACGTCACATCCGGCTACCCTGCCGAACGGAGCCGGGCCCGTCTCCCCTCGCACGTGAGTTCCCCGTCAAGGTCACATCAAGATCCCCGACGGGGTCTCGTCCCATCTGCGTCCGAGATCGCCGCGAGGCTCCGTCCTCGTCGGCGCCTCAGACCGCGCAGGGCAGCGAGACGACCATGGTCAGTCCTCCTCCGGGGGTGTCCTCGGGGGTCAGCGTGCCGGACATGGCCTCGGTGAGTCCACGTGCGAGCGCCAGCCCGAGGCCGACGCCCGTGGTGTTGTCGGTGTCGCCCAGGCGCTGGAACGGTTCGAAGACCCGATCCCGGTCACCGGGGGGAATTCCGGGCCCCCGGTCGACGATCCTCAGTTCCACCCGGCCGGCGAGCGCGCTGACGCTGAGCAGGACGGGGTGGGCGGCCGGGGCGTGACGGCTCGCGTTGCCCACGAGGTTGGCGATCACCCGCTCCAGCAGCGGTGGATCGGCGAAGACCGGCGGAGCCTGCTCGAACCCGTGCAGTACAGGCAGGGCGGCATCGGAGGGCAGGCTGTCGAGGGCCGCGGGCAGGACCTCCTCCAGCGCCGTGGGACGCAGGGAAAGCTTCAGGGCACCCGCCTGGAGACGGCTCATGTCGAGCAGGTTGTCGATGAGCCGGGCCAGCCGGGCCATGGACTCGTCGGCCGTGGCCAGCAGCTCCGCACGCTCGTCCGGGCCGAACTCGACGTCGGTGCTGCGCAGGGAGGCGACTGCCGCCCATCCGGCGGCGAGGGGGGTGCGCAGGTCGTGGCTGACGGCGGCGAGGAGGGCCGTGCGCATCCGGTCGGCGGCGCGTACGGGCTCCACCTCGGCGGCGGCTTCGGCGAGCCTGGCGTGCTCGGCGGCGGCGGTGACGTGGGCGGCGAAGGCGGCGAGTACGCGCCGGTCCGCGGCGGGCAGGGTCCGGCCGCGCAGGACGAGGAAGTGGCCGTCGCCGACGGCGACATGGCTGGCCTCGGGGTCGCCGTCACGGGCCACGCGGAGCTCTGCGGCCGGTACGAGTTCGGCGGACTCGGCGCCGAAGATCTCGCGCGTACGGGCGAGCAGGTCGGGCACCGTGTGGTCGCCGCGGACCACCGAGCCGGCGAGCGAGGAGAGAGTCTCGGCCTCGGCCGTGGCTCGGGCCGCGCGTCTGGACAGGCGCAGGGACCGGTCGACGGCTCCGGCCATGACGGCGGCGACGAGGACGAACACGACGAGGGCGAGCATGTTGTCCGCGTCAGCGAAGGTGAACGCGCCGATGGGCGGTATGAACCAGTAGTTGAGCAGCAGGGAAGCGGTGACGGCGGCGACGAGGGCCGAGACGACTCCGCCGAGGCAGGCCACGCCGACGACGGTGGCGAGGTAGAGGAGCGCCTCGCTGGTCAGGTTGAACACGCCCCGCGTCTGGTCCAGGAACAGCGTGAGCAGGACCGGCAGGACGAGTCCCGCCACCGGCCCCGCGACGCGGCGCGAGACCGGGAGTGTGCGGCGGCGGGAGGGAAGCAGCCGGCCGTGTCCCGCTCGTTCGTGGGTGACCGTGTGGACGTCGATGTCGTCGGAGAGCGCGACGGTCGTCTCGCCGATGCCCCGGCCGGTCAGGAAGCGTTCGAGCCGGCCTCGCCTGCTGGTGCCGAGGACCAGCTGGGTGGCGTGCTCGGCGCGGGCGAACTCCACGAGGGCGGTGGCAACGTCGTCCCCGAGGACGGTGTGGTAGCTGCCGCCGAGGCTCTCGACGAGCCGCCGCTGGCGGCCGAGGGCGGCGGAGGAGGTTCCCCCGGCGAGGCCGTCGCTGCGGACGACGTGCACGGCGAGCAGCCGGCCTTGGGCGGTCCTGGCGGCGATGCGGCTCGCGCGCCGGATCAGGGTGTCGCCCTCGGGCCCTCCGGTGAGGGCCACGACGATCCGCTCCCGTATCTCCCACACGCCGCCGATGCCACGCTCGGACCGGTATTTGTGCAGGGCCTCGTCGACGCGGTCGGCCACCCACAGGAGGGCCAGTTCGCGCAGGGCGATGAGGTTGCCCGTACGGAAGTAGCTGGCGAGGGCCGCGTCGACGTCCTCGGGTGGGTGGATGTTGCCGTGGGCCATCCGGCGCCGCAGTTCCTGCGGGTCCATGTCCACGAGCTCGATCTGGTCGGCGCGGCGGACGACGGCGTCGGGGACGGTCTCGTGCTGCGGCACCCCGGTGATCTTCTCGACGACGTCGCTCAGGGATTCCAGGTTCTGGACGTTGACCGTGGTGGCGACGTCGATCCCGGCGGCGAGCAGCTCCTCGACGTCCTGCCAGCGGTGGGCGTTGCGGTGGCCCGGCGCGTTGGTGTGCGCGAGGTCGTCGACGAGGACGAGGGCGGGTGCGCGCCGCAGAGCCCGGTCGAGGTCGAACCCGGGATCGGTCTCGGGGCGAGCGCGTCCCTCGTGGACGACGCGCGTGGGCCCGACCGCCTCCAGGACCTCCAGGCCGACGAGCATCGCCTCGGTGTGCGGGCGGCCCCGGCAGTCGGCGATCCCGACGACCACGTCGGCGCCGCGCGCGGCCCTGCGGCGGCCCTCGTCCAGCATGCGGTAGGTCTTGCCGACCCCGGTGGCGGCACCGACGAAGACCTTGAGCCTCCCCGGACGGACCTCCGAGGCGACGGGTCCCGACGATGCGGGCAGGTTCAGAACTTCTCCGGGCGGATGAGTGCGGCCACGAGATAGCCGACGAGGCTGACGGCGACGATCAGTCCGATCACGTTCTCGATGCTCATGAACGATTCACTCCCTGGTGGTTCCTGCGGGTGTCTGCGGGGTTCCTCCTTCGAGGAAACCCCGGCGCGGTCTGCGCGTACGAGCACCTTGACGGGACCCTTGCGGGGCTCCGTCGCATGCTGACGGCGTCTTGACGGTTCCCTGGCGCGGAGCCGTCCGGTCAGCGGAACTCGGCGAGACGCGAGCGCAGCCCGAGGACGGCCAGCGCGGCGGCGGCGAGCAGGCCGCCGACCGACCAGGGCAGGTGGCCGGTGACCGCGGCCCTGCCGTCGTCGGCCGCCGCGTCGAAGGCGTCGCTGTTGATGGCCGTGACCTCGTCCAGGGCGCTCATCCACGCGCCGAAGTGGGCGTTGGACCTGCCCGGCTCCCAGCTGATGCAGAAGGCGACGGCTTCCCGTTCCCGGCCGGCGGCGACGAGGGAGCGGATGGTGCGGTCGTCGCGCTGGCACACCGCGTACGCCTCGACGGTCCGCTCGGCGGCGGCCCGCTCCCCGGGGAAGGTGATGTTGTCCAGCTCGCGCCGGAACTCGCCGGTGAACCGTTTGTCCTCGTGGTTCGCCTGGTACGCCTTCCAGGTCTCGGCCAGTCGCGTCCCGTACGAGGGGAGGTCGGCGCCCTTCATGCCGTACAGGCTCTGCGACTTGGCCAGGAAGGCGGCCTCGTGGGCGGGGCGGTGATCCCGGTCAAGGAGGTAGCGGCTCTCGTCGGCGTTGGCGTCGTAGGCGGTCGCGCGAGCGCGGGACAGCGCGACGATCGAGTCGAAGGCGTCGCGGCGGGCGACCCTCAGCTGCTCGGAGGTGTCGGTGAGCGCCTGGGCGCCGAGGACGACGGCGAGGAGGACGCAGGCGGTGGCGGCCAGCAGTCCGGGGTTGAGGAGGCGGTGGAAGCGGCGCGCGAGGTACCACTGGAGGAGGAGGAGCAGCGCGAGGAGGGTCACGCCCAGGGCCAGGAGCAGGGTCGTCCGCGCGCCGAGACCGGACCGTTCGGCGGCGTAGGCGTCCTCGTCCTGGCCGTCGGTGGCGGCGACGAGAGTGCGGGCCTCGGGCATGAGCCGCCGGGTGAGGAGGTCGTCGGCCGTGCGGTAGTCCTCGATCGCGTCCCGTTTGCCACCGCTGCGGGAATCGTTCTCCAGGGCGCGTCCGATGGACTCCTGGTACCGGGCGAAGTCGGCGGCGAGGCGTTCGACGGTGTGCTCGGCCTCGGCGTCGCCCTGCGCGGCCACGCCCAGTGTCCGCAGGTCCCGGCCGATGGCCTCGCGCGCGGTGTCGTACAGCTGGATCGCCTTGTCGTACGGGACCGGCATCCGGCCCTTGCCCGCGTCGCCGTTGGCCAGGAGGGAGTTGACGGCCTGGGCGTCCATGTCGTTGAGGGCGAGGTTGAGGCCGGCGGCGCTCACGGTGCGCGGGGCGTGGTGACCGGTGATGGCGTCCCAGGTGTTGGGATGCGGACAGTCCGGCTGTGACGAGGAGTCCGGCGCAAGTCGCCGTGAGCAGGAGGATCGCCGTCCGCAGGCGGCGCAGCCGGGCGGGGAGCGTGCCCCGGGCGCGGGCCCGTAACGCCTGGAGGCGCCGGGAAGCCCGTACGGCGGACGGGCCGTCCGGTCCGCGACCCTCTTGTCGTCGCGGACCGGGACGGCCCACCGGTCGTCCAGTCGTCCCTGGTGTGGGGGTGGTGGTCCGGGCCGTCATGTCCGGACCTTGCGCATCACCGGTAGCGGTGACCACGCACCCCTCCCACCCCTCACACGTCGGACGGCTGTCCGATCCCCCGTGGTGAGGAGTCTGGGGTGCGCCGCGACCTCGGTTCGGCGTTGTTGACGTGGCCCTGACGCTCACACGGCTCTCTTTGACGGACCCTTGACGGCACGGCCCCAAGGCCCGTCAGGGAGCCGTCAATTCGGGCCGTCCAATGCTTCTCCCGCCTGCCGACGGGCCTAGTTTTCTTCTCGGTCGCTCACCGGCCCGTGGACGTCAGTGGCTCTTTCGTCCCCGGACCGCGGGGGCACGGCTGCCCCTCCCATCCGGCGGTCGTGCCCCCGCGCCGCGAGCGTCGCTGTCCGTCCGCAGCCGACCTGTGGGCGCCGGGGGTACCGCTGTGCGGCACGTCGCCCCGGGCGCCCGCGGGTCGCGGACGAGGACGGCCCTGCCGTGCTCTCCCGGCCGGCGCCGATCGAGCGGGGCCGGGCTTCCCGAGAAGGTCTTCCGCGATGCATTCCCGCGCGCCCCAGCAGGCGCCCTCCGCTCCCCCGATGCCGTCCGTTCCGTCGGCGCCGCCCCGCTTCCCGCCTCCGGGGCCGAAGCGTCGGCGCGCCGAACGGGGCGGGTTGCTCGACCCCGTCCAGCTGGTGAAGTGCTTCCCGGAGGCTGTGCGCAAGCTGCATCCCCGTACCCTCGTCCGGAACCCGGTGCTGTTCGTCGTCGGGGTCGGTTCGGTGCTGACGACCCTCTCGGCGGTCTTCGATCCGTCGGTCTTCACCTGGGTGATCAGCGCCTGGCTGTGGCTGACGGTGATCTTCGCCAACCTCGCGGAGGCGGTGGCGGAGGGACGTGGCAAGGCGCAGGCCGAGTCGCTGCGCCGGGCGCGTACGGAGACGGTGGCGCTGCGCCTGAAGCACTGGCGGTACGGCACGGACCTGGACCGTGCGGAGACGGAGGCCGTCGCCGCCACCGATCTCGGGCTCTTCGACTTCGTGCTCGTCGAGGCCGGGGAGCTGATCCCCGCCGACGGCGATGTGGTCGACGGCGTCGCGGCGGTCGACGAATCCGCCGTCACCGGCGAGTCCGCTCCCGTCATCCGGGAGTCGGGCGGCGACCGGACGGGAGTGACGGGCGGTACGACGGTCCTGTCGGACCGGATCGTGGTACGGGTCACCTCACGCCCCGGCCACTCCTTCATGGACCGGATGATCGCCCTGGTCGAGGGCGCCTCCCGGCAGAAGACGCCGAACGAGATCGCGCTCAACGTCCTCCTGGCTGCGCTCACCGTCGTGTTCGTCCTGGTGGTCGTCGCGATCCAGCCCATGGCCTCCCACGCCGGCGCCGCTCCCTCCACCACCGTCCTCGTCGCCCTCCTCGTGACCCTGATCCCGACGACGATCGGCGCCCTGCTCTCCGCGATCGGCATCGCCGGCATGGACCGGCTCGTGCAGCGCAACGTGCTCGCGATGTCGGGACGCGCGGTCGAGGCGGCGGGCGACGTCAACACCCTGCTCCTCGACAAGACGGGGACGATCACCCTCGGGAACCGGGAGGCGGCCGACTTCGTCCCGCTGCCGGGGATCGAGGAGGCGCGGCTCGCGAACGCCGCCCAGCTGGCCTCGCTCGCCGACGAGACGCCCGAGGGCCGGTCGGTGGTGGTGCTCGCGAAGGAGCGGTACGGCCTGCGGGCCCCGGCCGAAGGCGAGTTGACGAACGCCCGCTTCGTGGAGTTCAGCGCCCAGACCCGGATGAGCGGCATCGACCTGCGCTGGGACGACGGCGCCGCCTGCCACATCCGCAAGGGCGCGACGTCGCAGGTGATCGCCTGGGTCGAGATGTACGGCGGGAAGGTTCCGAGCGCGGCGCGCGCCTGGAGCGACCAGATCGCGGGCGCGGGAGGCACCCCGCTCCTGGTGGCCGTCAACGACTGGGACGGCCCACGCGTCCTCGGCATCGTCCACCTCAAGGACGTGGTGAAGGACGGCATCAGGGAACGGTTCGCGGAGCTGCGCCGGATGGGCATCCGTACGGTCATGATCACCGGCGACAACCCGCTCACCGCTCGCGCCATCGCCCAGGAGGCAGGCGTCGACGACTACCTCGCCGAGGCCACCCCCGAGGACAAACTCGCCCTCATCAAGAAGGAGCAGGAGGGCGGCAAGCTCGTCGCGATGACCGGCGACGGCACCAACGACGCCCCCGCGCTCGCGCAGGCGGACGTCGGCGTGGCCATGAACACGGGCACGTCGGCCGCGAAGGAGGCCGGCAACATGGTCGACCTCGACTCCAACCCGACCAAGCTCATCGAGATCGTCGAGATCGGCAAGCAACTCCTCATCACCCGAGGCGCGTTGACGACCTTCTCCATCACGAACGACGTCGCCAAGTACTTCGCGATCATCCCCGCCATGTTCGCGGGCGCCTACCCCGGCCTCGAGGCCCTGAACATCATGGGCCTCCACAGCCCGACGTCGGCCATCACCTCGGCCATCATCTTCAACGCCCTGATCATCATCGCCCTGATCCCGCTGGCGCTGCGGGGCGTCCGCTACCGGCCCGCCTCCGCGCACGACCTCCTGCGGCGCAACCTCCTGGTGTACGGCCTCGGCGGGCTGGTCCTCCCCTTCCTCGGCATCAAGGCCGTCGACCTGCTCGTCTCCACCATCCCCGGCCTCGGGTGAATCCTCGTCAGGAGAACGTCAGAGAAACGCGGTTCACCTTGTCCGGAACCTCCGATGCGGGTTCGATGGGAAGCATGAACAGGGCGTGGCTCCTGCTCGACCGGCCGCCTCATCGGGCGCCCCGTCGCGAGCCCCGCTGCCCGGAGACGTCCGCCCGCCGCTGACGCACCTCCGTTTCATCCGGGGCGTCGTGACATCCCCTGTCCGGCGCCCCTTTCTCGTACCCGTACACACCTTTCACCTCCGAGGGACTGACCAGCAATGTCCGTTTCCGACCTTTCCTCCCGTACGGTCCTGGTGACCGGTGCCACTTCCGGCATCGGCCACCAGACCGCGCGGATCCTCGCCGAACGCGGCGCCACGGTGCTCGTGCACGGCCGCACCGCCGAGGAGGCGCTCGCCGCCACCGACCGGCTCGTCACCCTCGCCGACGTCGACGGCGCCCGGCTCCGGGCGTTCGGCGCGGACTTCACCCGGCTGGAGGAGGTCGAGCAGCTCGCCGCCCAGGTCCTGGCCGAGCACCCGCGTCTGGACGTACTCGTCAACAACGCGGGCATGGCGGCGCCCGAGCGGCACACCGTGACCGCCGACGGCAACGAGATCGCGTTCCAGGTCAACTTCCTCGCGCACTACCTCCTGACCCACCTCCTGGAACCCGCACTCACCGGCGGCACGGGCGGCCGGGTCGTCAACGTCTCCTCCTCCCTGCACCGCACCGGTTCCATTCAGTGGAACGACCCCCAGCGGATCCGCCGCTACTCGCGCCTCGCCGCCTACGCCCAGTCGCAGCTCGCCCTGACGGTCTTCGCCGCCGACCCCCGCGTCACCGCCGTCTCCGTCCACCCCGGCATCTGCGCCACGAGCCTGCTGCCGCTGTACGCCCACGAGGGCGTCGCCCCGGCCGAGGGAGCGGCCCACGTCGTGCGGCTCTGCGACCCGGCCACCGAGATCGTCAACGGCGCCTACTACGACCGCGACCAGCGGGTCACCCCCGCGCCGGCCGCCACCGAGGAGCGCACGGTCAAGCGCCTGAACAAGCTCGCCGACCTCCTCGTCGGCCAGAGCGCCTGAAAGGGAACGACCACATGTCCAAGCGCGCCCGCAAGAAGAAGGACCGCCGCAAGAAGAAGGCGAACCACGGCCGCAGGGCCGGCGCCCGCTGAATCACCGGGGGCGGCCCGTGCAGGGGCCGCCCCCCCCTTCCGCTTCCTTCCCCTCACCAGGAGGTGCCCGTGATCCCTTACCCGTCCCACCAGCCGCCGGCGCCCGCCCGCGTGTTCCTCTCCAGGGCGCCCGGCACCAGGGCCCTCGCCGAGCACGTCCTCGCCACCGGCCACGGGCAGTGGTGGACCGACCGCTCCCAGGAGCCCCGCGTCGTGGCCGTGACCTGCGGCGGACACGCCCTCCTGGCCGGCGATCCGAGCGCCGTCACCCCGGACGAACTCGCCCCGCTCGCCGGGCACTACGTCGAGACACCGGGCCGCTTCGTCCCCGTGCTCGGCGCCGCCTTCGAGCACCTCGTGCCCTGGGAGCGGATGCTCTACATCCACCGCGCGGAGGCCGTCGCTCCCCGCGTGCCCCGAGGCGTGACCGTACGCAGGATCGCCCCCGGAGACGCCCAGGCCCTGTCGGCACTCGACCCGTCCATGGCCTGGATCCACGAGAGCTGGGAAGGCCCCGCAGCCCTCGCCTCCTCGGGACTCGCCTGGATCGCGATCCGCAAGGGCAGGGTCCTGGCGGTCGCCTGCTCCCGCTTCCTCGGCGACCGTTACGAGGACGTCGCCTGCACCACCGCCCCGGAGGAACGCCGCCGGCACCTGGCTCTCGCCTGTGTCACGGGGCTGACCGCGGACGTTACGTCCCGCGGTCACCTGGCCAGCTGGAGCTGCTCCCGCCACAACCGTCCGAGCCGCCTCCTCGCCTGGACCGCCGGCTTCCGCCTGGCCCACGAGTACGTCCACCACGCCGCCGGACGCGTCAGCCACGCGTCAAAGTTGACCGAGGCAGCGTAGGAACCTCGTCAGGAGGGCCTGCCACGTCCTACCGCGGTTCTAGCGTCCGTCCCATGACATCAGGACACACCCCTCAGCCGAAGCCCGAAGCCCGTGTCGGCGACGACCGCGAGTGGGCCGGGGACGCCCGCGCAGCCGTCGGCTGCGCGGGCCTTCTGCTGGCGGTGTCCCTGGCCGTGGACGCCGGGGACGACGGGCTGTCGCTGCTTGGCACATGCCTGTGGATCGGCCTGTCCGCCCTGTTCTTCGTGGTGCTGCTGCCCGCCAGGGCCGCGGTGGAGCCGGGCCGGCTGACCGTCCGGGGACTGTGGACGCGCACGGTCGTGCGCACGGACCGGCTGGCGGCCGTCCGCTGGCCCGACGGGATCGAGCAACGCCTCGTGCTGACCGACACGGACGGCGTCGAGGCACACGTCGACGTACGCGTCCTCCTTGCCAACCCGGCCCTCTGGCTGATCCTCGAAGCCGATGCGCGCAAGTCCCACGTGAACGGCACTCTCTCCGCCGTGGGCGACCTGGACCGGCTCGCGCGACACGTCGAGCGGCACACCGCCCGCTCCGTCTTCACGGTCTCCGGCCTGCGCTGACTCCGCCCTCGTCCAGCGCGGCGGCTGCCTGAGCCGCCAGGTCGACGGCGACCAGGCGCGCTTCCAGGGGCGGCGGTACGGAGCCAGGTGCGGGGGTCAGCAGGAATCGGCCCTGGTACCGCCCGTGGGCCGTGGCGCGTAGTTCGATCTCGCCGTCCGGCCAGCCCTGGAGCTCCAGGTCCCAGATCCAACCGGCCACCTTCACTGTTCCGTCCGGTTCGAGCCGGGGTGGACGCCCGATCAGTGACCCGTACTCGAAGCGGCACTCCCGCAGCTCAAGCACGTCGACCAGCTGCTGCCGCACCCGTCGGACCATCTCATCGGGCGAGGTGCTGAACCGTGCCAGCCGGGTCGTGCCGTGCAGCCGTTCCAGGTACGCGGCGTCCGTGATCGCCACCCGCTTCATCGTTCGTTCCCGCGCGGCCAACTGGGACACGACCAGGCCGACCACCAGGAGCAGGACGGCGGTCTCGACCTCGGCCCGGTCCTCGATGTGGAAGCTCTGGTACGGCTGGGTGAGAAGGAAGTCGAACCACGCGGCGGCCGAGAGGGCGGCGAGCGCGCCGGCGAACCGGTTGCCGAGCGCCGCGACAGCGACGACCACGAGGACGAGCAGCAACGCGAGATTGGTGTGTGTGACGGACGTCCGCAGCGGCATCAGCGCGAGAGCGGCGGCAAAGGGTGCCAGCACTCCGGCGACGACGGCGGTGCCGCCCCGAAGCGGAATCTTCATCGTCCACCTCGCAGGATCCGGTCACTCGTTCTCCCCCGATACGTCAAGCCTCCGCCCGATGCTGGGTGGACGGCACCGGGCGGAGGAGTTCTTGACGTATCGCTGATGGCGCGGTCAGCAGCGGAAGCGCAGTCGGCAGACGACGGCGTCCGTGTCCCGGCGCACGGCGTGGGCGACGACCGCGCCCCGCTGGTTCTGCAGCGCCCGCTGCCACAGGCGCTCGGGCTCGGCTTCCGGGATGAGGACGGTGACCCGGGTGCCGGGCTCGACCTCTGCCAGACCTCGTACGTAGGCGGTGATGGGCCGGCCGAGGGAGCGCCGCTCGGAAAGGAGCCGTACGAGGGGCACGCCCGGGTTCCACAGGGCCCAGTCGCGCTCCAGAGCCTCGGTGGCCACCTGGTCCTCGGGATCGGGGTGGCAGACCGTGAGGGCGCGGACCTCGTCGCCGAGGGACACGGCGGCGGTCAGCGCCTCACTGGTCAGCCGGGTCAACGAGGAGACGGGCACCAGGACGAGGGAACGCTCGCGGTGCGGGGACTCCGGGATCCGGCCGACTCCGAGACGCTCGCCGATCTGCCCGTACGCCCGGTGCACGACCTCGAAGAGGGCCACGAGCAGGGGCAGGGCGATCACGATCAGCCAGGCGCCGTCGTGGAACTTGGTGGCCGTGACGACGACCGCGGAGACACCGGTGAGGACGGCGCCGAGGCCGTTCAGCAGAGCCTTCCCGGCCCACCTCGGTCCGTGCTCGCGGCGCCAGTGCAGGACCATGCCGGTCTGGGCGATGGTGAAGCCGACGAAGACTCCGATGGCGAAGAGCGGGACGAGGGTGTTGGTGTCGCCGCCGGAGAACACGAGGAGCCCGGCGGATACGACGGCCAGCCAGACGACGCCGTGGCGGTGGACCTGGCGGTCGGCCTTCAGTCCGAAGACGTGCGGCAGGTAGTTGTCGCGGGCGAGGAGCTTCAGGAGGACGGGCAGGCCTCCGAAGGAGGTGTTGGCAGAGAGCGCGAGCAGCACCATGGTGGCGAACTGGATGACGTAGAAGGCCGCGTTGTGGCCGAGGGAGGCGTCGGCGAGCTGGGCGAGGACGGTGACGCCCTCGACCGGCTGGAGGCCGAAGCGGGAGATCAGGACGGCCAGTCCGATCAGCATCACGCCGAGCAGCGCGCCGAGCGCGACCTCGGCCCGCATGGCGCGGCGGGCGGCGGGGGCGCGGAAGGAGGGCACGGCGTTGGCTATCGCCTCGACGCCGGTGAGGGCCGAGCAGCCTGATGCGAAGGCCTTGAGCAGGAGCAGGGCGCCGACGGTGGTGGCGTTGTCGGCGAGGACGGAGGCGTGACCGTCCGAGGCCGCCGTGGAGACCGGTCCGTCACGGAACAGGCCGACGGCGATCAGGATCAGGATCGCTCCGATGAACACGGCGGTCGGGACGATGAACGCGCGCGCCGACTCGACGATCCCCCGCAGGTTCACGCCCGTGATCAGGGCGAGGACAGCGAGGCAGATCCACAAGCGGTCCCCGTAGAGCCCGGGGAACGCCGAGGTGAGGGCGGCGGTACCGGCCGTCACGGCGACGGCCACGTTCAGGACGTAGTCGAGGACCAGGGACCCGGCGGCCACGAGGCTCGTCCGGCGGCCGAGGTGCGTCTTGGCCACGGCGTACGAGCCGCCTCCGTCCGGGAAGGCGGCGATGACCTGCCGGTACGAGGCCACGAGGACGGCGAGCAGGCCCGCGATGGCCAGCGTGACAGGGAGCGTGAAGCCGAGACCGTACCCGCCGGCGGCGGCGAGGACGAGGACGATGGCCTCGGGGCCGTACGCCACCGAGGCCATCGCGTCCAGCGACAGGGCGGCCAGCCCGGTGACGGCGGTCAGCCTGTGACGCGCGTCGGTATCCGGAGGCTCCTCGGCGACGGGCGTGGCCCCGTTCTCGGTGGTCAGAGCGGACATGCGGGTCTCTCCTTCGTACTCAGGTCCGCTCAGGGTGTCCCCCGGTCGGCGGAGTTCCCGCACGTCCTGGCACGTTCTTAGCGCCACGCGCCCCGCTCTTCACACGTTCTTGACACGAAGCCGCTGGTCACCGCATACCCGAGGGTTCCCCGGGGGGGGGACCGTCGCGCTGCATTCGGCTCCCCGAGCGGGTACCGGCACAGAAGCCGCTCCCTCGGCCGATGGGCGCTGAGGATGAGCCCGACCGGCGCATCTTGACGCTTTCCTGACGCGCCCGCTCCGATCACTGGTTAACGCGTTGCTTACGCTGACTCGGCCGTCCGCACGTGTGGACGGATACCCCGCATCCAGTCAGCTCAGGAGTACCCCATGGCCACCACACCGGACGCGCGCACCGGACGTTTGCGCGCGTGGATGCTGGAGGGCCTGTCCGACATGGGCAAGGGCAAACCCTCCCGGCCCAAGGAGGCGGCGTCGGACGCCGGGCACAAGGGCCAGCCCTGGTACCGGGTCATGTGCCTGACAGGTGTCGACTACTTCTCGACCCTCGGCTACCAGCCGGGCATCGCCGCCCTCGCCGCCGGCCTGCTCTCCCCGATCGCCACCATCGTCCTCGTCATCGTCACCCTCGCCGGCGCCCTGCCGGTCTACCGGCGGGTGGCGGAGGAGTCCCCGCACGGCGAGGGCTCGATCGCCATGCTGTCGCGGCTGCTGTCCTTCTGGAAGGGCAAGCTGTTCGTCCTGACGCTGCTCGGCTTCGCGGCGACCGACTTCCTCATCACCATCACGCTCTCCGCCGCGGACGCCTCCACCCACCTCGTCGAGAACCCTCATCTCGAAGAAGCCCTCCACGACAAGCAGCTGGTCATCACGCTCGTGCTGATCGCACTGCTGGGCGCGGTGTTCCTCAAGGGGTTCCTGGAGGCCATCGGCGTCGCCGTCGTCCTCGTCGGCATCTACCTCTCCCTGAACGTGGCCGTCGTGATCACCGGTCTGTGGCATGTCCTCACCGAGGGGCACGTCGTCACCGACTGGACCGCCGCCCTCACCCAGGAACACGGCAACGTCATCGCCATGGTCGGCGTCGCCCTCCTCGTCTTCCCCAAGCTCGCGCTCGGCCTCTCCGGCTTCGAGACCGGCGTCGCCGTCATGCCGCACGTCAAGGGCGACCCGGACGACACCGAGCGGAACCCCGCCGGCCGGATCCGCGACACCAAGAAGCTCCTGACCACCGCCGCGCTGATCATGAGCGTCTTCCTGATCTGCACGAGCTTCATCACCACCGTCCTGATCCCCCATGAGGAGTTCGAGCCCGGCGGCAAGGCCAACGGCCGCGCCCTCGCCTACCTCGCCCACGAGTACCTGGGCAACACCTTCGGCACGGTCTACGACGTCTCCACCATCGCCATCCTGTGGTTCGCGGGCGCCTCCGCCATGGCCGGCCTGCTCAACCTCATGCCGCGCTACCTGCCGAAGTACGGCATGGCCCCGCACTGGGCCCGTGCCGTCCGCCCGATGGTCATCGTCTTCACCCTGGTCGCGTTCCTCGTCACGTGGATCTTCGACGCCGACGTCGACGCCCAGGGCGGCGCGTACGCCACCGGTGTCCTCGTCCTGATCTGCTCGGCCGCCATCGCCGTGACGATCGCCGCCCGGAAGGCCGGTCAGAAGGGCTGGACGATCGGCTTCGGGATCATCTCGGCCGTCTTCCTCTACACGACCGTCCTCAACGTCATCGAACGCCCCGACGGCGTGAAGATCGGCGCCTGCTTCATCGCCGGCATCATCCTCATCTCGCTCCTCTCCCGCCTCGGCCGCGCCTTCGAGCTCCGCGTCACCCACGTCGAGCTCGACGACATGGCCCAGCGGTTCATCCAGGACATCTCCCGCCGCACGCCCCGCTTCATCGCCAATGAGCCCGGCAACCGGGACGCCGACGAGTACCGCGCGAAGAAGGACCAGATCCGCGCCGACAACGACATCCCCGGCACCGAGGACTTCGTCTTCGTCGAGGTCACCGTCACCGACCCCTCCGAGTTCGAGGCCGGCCTGACGGTGAAGGGCGAGGTCCTCCACGACCGCTTCCGGGTGCTCACGGTCGAGTCGTCCTCGGTACCGAACGCCCTCGCCGCCCTGCTCCTTCACTCCCGCGACCTGACCGGCGTCCGGCCGCACATCTACTTCGAGTGGACCGAGGGCAACCCCTTCGCCAACTTCTTCCGCTTCTTCCTCCTCGGCCGTGGCGAGGTCGCCCCCACGACCCGCGAGATCCTGCGCGAGGCGGAACCGGACCGGGACCGACGCCCGCGCGTCCACGTCGGCTGACCCGGAGCAATGCGGTCCAGACGTCCGGCGTGGTCAGGCGGTACGGGCCGGGCGCTCGTTCTCCCGACCGGACGGCCTCTGCGGCTTCCGTGACGACGGGGCCGAGTCCTGGAGACTGCCGACCGAGGGGGCGGTCAGCACCGGGTCGACGGTGAGCTTGTCCACTCCGAGCGGCCCGGCCAGCGCGCGCAGGACCGCCTCGGAAAGCCTGATCCACGGCTGTGCCGTGCCGAGCGTGGCGGTCAACCGCTCCGCGCTGGTGAAGCCGACGGCCGTACGGTCGCCGAGCGGCGTGTGGAAGACGCGGACCGCCGTCGCCCGAGCTCCCGGCCGGACAGGGACATACAGGGGTCCGGCCGGGCGGGGTTCTTCGGGCTCGGGATCGTCGTCGTACCGGAACAGACACACGAGGGACTCCTTGGGGAATCTCGAACGGGCAGGTGACCTGCCGGGCGCCTGAGCGCGCTCCGGCACGTCCTCGGAGACATTGCCCGGACCCCGGCCTCCCACGTCGGCCCCTGACGAGATCCTGACGCCCGCGAACCGCGTCCGTACGGACTTCTGACGCGGCTCGGCCCCCGGGGAACATGCGGGCCCGGTCGCCGGACTCGGTGTGGGTCAGGACCGGGCTCCAACGCCCCGATCCGACCCCGCATCAGGGCCAGGATCGACAAGGCCCACCCGGGCGGAATCGTCCTAGCAGACCTACGTGTCAGTACCCCCCGCTAGGCTCGCAAGCCTTGACTGACCGGCCTGATAGGGGAGTTACGTGCTCGACTCTGCTCTGACCGCCGATGTCCCGCTCGGCCCGTTCCACGACCACCCCGTGCCCGTCTACCCGGCGAAGGGAAAGGGGTCCAAGCTGCACGCCCGTCGCGCATGTACCCGGCTGCGCGCCGAAGGGGTCGTGATGTCCGAGGTACCACTGAACTCCGACACCGTCGGCCGGATGTGCTCCCTCTGCGCGCAGTACGGCGACTGGGGCCGTTCCGACACCGGCGTCGGGTTGTTCCTGCGCGCAATGGGAGGCGTCGGTCTCCTCCACCAGCTCCAGCGGTACGTCCAGGCGGACCCGGACGACCCGATGGGCCAAGAGCAGGTCGAACGCGCTGCCGAAGCACTGCACGCCGCACCCGTCGTCGATGAGGACGAGAACGAGGACGAGGAGCGGAGCGACGATGACCGGGAGGCTCGCAGCGATGCCGAGCACGTGCGGGAAGCGGTGATCTCCGCGTGGCGGGGTGCAGCGCGAAGTCTGTACCTTGCACAAGTGGCGGTCGCTTCGTTCCCCTGGCTCACCGAATGGGTCCGACCGCAGATGGCCCTGAAGGAACAGTTCATCGAGACGCTCCGCGAGCAGGCCGCTCTGTTTGTCACTCCCCGAGGGCTCCTGGCTGTGGCGGCTGCCGTGCGCATGGAGGAACCCGATCTGCCCTCCGGTGACAGTGCCTTCGCCTCCATGGGCGACAGCACGGAGGTAGCCAGGCGGCTCCGCGCGATGTGGTTCGGCTGGCAGAGCCGAGCCCGCGGCAGCTGGGATCTCTCCGACCACGCCTTGCTCGCCTACGGAGCCGTGCACGGTATGCGCCGCAGCCGCAAGGGATACGCCGAAGCCCGCGCAGCGGTGGGACGGTTGCTGGCGTCCTGGGAGAACGAGGCACGCCGGATCTCCGATGCCGCCGGCAACGGAGCGATGGTGGTGCTGACCGCGCACCTTCCAGAGATCCAGGAAGATGAGACGTACCGATCCCAGGGGCGGGAGACGGGTCTGCTGGCCGATCTCGACGACTGGACGATCGGCATCCTCCTCACTCATCTCACGGGCGCGGACTGGGGCCGCCGTCGGCTCACCATCTCCGTGCCGCAGCTCATTGCCGATCAGCTCCTCAGCCGCTCTTCACGCCTGCCCTGCGAGCTCGTCTCCGCCTCACCCGAGGCTGTCGCGCCCAAGACCGTCGCCGCCATGACCGGCACAAGCCATCTGGCGCCCGGCGTCCTCGACGACACGAGCGTGCGCCGCCGCATTCCCCTCACCGCGGACCACTTGCGGCTGCTGCGCTCGGTAGGCGACGCCGAGGGCGAGTTGTACATCGTGTTCTCCACGGACGGCGGGACGGAGGTCCTGCCCTTCCCGGAGCTCGAGCGGCGCGCCACCCATGGTTGGCGGGGTGTTCTCGTCGCCGGCTCGACAGACCTGCCGGCTGCCCTGATCGAGCCGTGGTCGGAAGAGGTCGGCCAGAGGCCCGACGACCAGAACGGATGGTGGCCGGAGCGCCTGCGCACCACTGACGACCCACTGTTCGGCCAAGAGCTCGGCCTGAACTCGGGGGCCCAGCGGGCCGCGTGGCTCGTTTTCGGTGACGAGGCACGAGAGCGGGAGCGCAATCTGCGCCTGCTGGCGGTGGCCCGTGGTGTCCGGGACCTTCGAAGTCTCGACGCCGGGTACGACCGGGCCGGGCGCTCCCGCGGTCTCCCCAGGGCGGTCTGGAACGGACTCCTCGCTTCCGGGCGGGACGTGGACCTGGAGCCGTTCGAGGCGCCCGAAGCCGACGGGTGGACGTCTGGCGGTAGCGGCATCCCTCTAGGTGTTCTCGCGGACGTCCAGGTGTACGCGGTCAACGCCGACCCTCGGTTCCAGGGGAAGGGACACTCACCGTTCTGCTCCCACACCCGTGAACGCGGCGTCGTCGCCGGCGACGATCTGCTCACCCTTGCGGACCTGCTCAGCGGCAAGGATTTCGACTGGTGCGGGAAGTGCTCGGGCTACGCGATCCGCCGCCTGACGGACCCGCAACTCGCCCACTACCGAGCTGCCCACAGACTCCATGACATCGCCCAACAGTTGGAACCCGGCCGTGGCGGCTACGACCCCGCCCATCTTGAAGGGCTCGCCGACGAACTCCGGGAACTGGAGAAGTGGGACCCTGACGGCAAGCATCGCTCCTCCACCGAGGACTCCCGCCGCTGGCGGCGTATCGTGCGCGAGCTTCTGGCCCAGGCCCGGCCTGACAGCACCTGAGCCTCCCACCTGCGGAACTGGATCGCTACACGCCCGACTCGGCCGGGTTCATGGGCGCTGACCACTGGTCGCGGGCGCGTAGCCACCCTCACCTCGCGCGCGGCCCTCGCCGAGTTCATCACCGGCGCCTTGGCCCTCGCCGTGAGTGGTCGGGTTCAGGTCCAGGAACAGGGTGTCGCTCCCGCCGTTGCGGGCGATCGGGAGAAGGCCGACCAGTGAGACCTCATGGGCGAGCCACCCATCACGGCTGCGGCGGTACTCGCCGAGCAGGGTGCCCCAGCCGTATTCGCCATCGTCGTCACGGCCGAGCTGATAGAGGTCGCCGAAACTCTGGAACGGCTCCGGGTCGCAAGCAGGCAATCGCACCGAGTAGGTGAGGCTCTCCCCGCCCGCCGCCTCCAGGAACGAGCGATAGGAAGACGGCAGTGGCAGCCCGATCTCCCGTTCGAGACCTTGAACTTCACCGACCTCGAACAGCCTGAACGGCCCCACGACCAGGCGGCCTCGATACCAGCGCGACAACTCCTCAGACACGGCCAGATTGTCGCACTCCGTGGGATCCCGAAATCCTCCAAGCCCCCGTGTTGTCACAGCGGGGGGCGGGCGGCAAGCGGGGCGGCCTTGCAGTTGTCCGGTTGCTCGTTCAGTCTTCGGATCGCCTCGGCTGTGTCGGGGCGGCCGTAGCGGTCGGTGAAGCCGGCTGCGGTCTCGATCAGGTGCCTTCTGGCTTCGTCGGACAGGTTTTCGATGAAGGTGTGAAGGATGCGGGCGAGCAGGACCCATCGGTTTTGGGGTGCGTAAGCGGCGATGCGTTCGTGGAGTTCCTCGAGGCGGGGAAGGGTCTTTTCGTCGATGGTGTCCGGAGCGGTGGCGAACCAGTAGGCCATGGCCAGGGAAGGGTCGCTCATCAGCGTGGTCTGCAGTGCGCGGGCCCGGCTGAGGTGACGGTCCTGCTCGGCTTGGCGCTGTTCTTCTTCGTGCTGGGTTCGCTGCAGTCTGGCGGTGGCGCTCAGGGCTTCGGGTTCGCAGGTGAGGTCTGCGTGTGCCCAGGCGATCCTGACGGGGACGTGGGGAATGTCTGTGGGTTGGCCGAGAACGGTGTTGATGCGGGATGCGGCGAAGAGGGAGTCGGCGGGGGTGAGGGCGGAGGTGATGCTGCGGACGACGGTCAGGGCGTGATGGATCGCGGCGTCGGAGGGGTTGTGGTGGGGGCGGGGCGAGGAGATTTCTTCCCACGTCCCGGTGAGGGTGAGTGTGAAGGGGTGGCCGGCGATCGTGGTGGGGACAGGGCAGACGGTGTCGATGCGGCCCTCTCGGGGCGGGGGCCAGCCGGCCCTGTTACGGATCCAGCGCATCTGAGGGTTCGGGGGCCTGAGCGGCCGGGTCGGCTCGGAGCATGGCTTGCACGAGCTCCTCACGCAGAAGTGCACGGTCGGTGGGGGGCTGCGGGCCGCTGTGGGCGGGTTCCCAGGCAAAGGCCGCGTGCTGGAGGGCGAGAAACCTTTCGGGCAGGTAGATGCGGCTGGAGCCGGCGCGGAAGAGAGCGTCGGTGAATGTGTCGAAAACGAGCGGGCGCAGGGGCGGATGGGCCAGGGCGGCGTCGAGCCAGATGGCGATGGCGGCCTGGATCTGCGGGCGGGGCATGTCGAGCGCATGGCGCCAGCCGGTCAGTGCCCAGGAAGCGGCGTGTGGAGTCAGCAGCACGGGGAGGCCGTCGTCGTTGGAGCGTTCGGCGATCTGGAGGAAGGTGCGGCAGGCGGCCTGAACCTTGTGGGGCTGGCTGCTGGTGAACCAATCGGTCAGTCTGGTGCGGATGCTGTCCTCGAAGGTGTCCTGGCCCCACAGTGCCATCAGGGCATCGCCGACGGCCTGGGTTACTTCCGGGCTTTCGGTGCAGGAGGCGAGTGTGGCGAGCCGCTTGAGGGCGATCTCGGGATAGGCGGGAGCGAGCTGCGCCATCGCGGCGGCGAGCGCCCGTTTGAGAGGAGCCGGGGTGTAAAGCTTTTTTCCCGCGGTGAGGGTGTCAGGTGCTTTGGCCCATGTCAGGTATCGGTCACGGGCGAGTTTCCCAGTGACGGGGTGGAGGGCTGCTGCGACGAGTAGGTCTGTGGCGTGGTCCTCAAGGTGTCCGGTTGCCGCCCAGTGGGTGGCGGTGGCGCGCAGGACGGTGAGGTCCTGCTTGGCCAGTGTGATGCGGGTGGTCCACTGGCTGACACGGTCGGCCAGCCGCGTGGCGAGATCTGCGGGCAGCGTGGCGGCCTGGTCGGCGGTCCAGCGGGTGAACGCTTCGACGTGGTGGGGGCGGTCGGCCCAGAAGTAGTCGACCACTGCTTCGGTGTAGCCGGGTTTGAGGAAGCGGACGCGGTCGTCGTCGACGAGGTCGGCGCCGATGATGTCGGTGA
The DNA here is from genome assembly GCF_053607625.1 of Streptomyces sp. NPDC055103. Classification (NCBI taxonomy): domain Bacteria; kingdom Bacillati; phylum Actinomycetota; class Actinomycetes; order Kitasatosporales; family Streptomycetaceae; genus Streptomyces; species Streptomyces sp. NPDC055103. Next base: position 8,057 of record NZ_JBSGTX010000075.1, on the reverse strand, counting down.
GCTCGATGATGCCGGGGCCGTGCTGGCCGTGGGTGGGAGTGGGGGCGTCCTGGAGAGCCGATCCGAGTGCGGTGTAGGCCTCGTAGACGCGTCGTGCGGGCGCTTCGTCGAGGACGGCGGCGGCAAGGAGGTAGTTGCGGTGGCCGCTGTCGGTGTGTTTTTTGTGCCACGCAAGGAGGTCGGGGCGCCATTTTCTGGCGGACTCGGTCACCAAGGAGACGAGCTGTTGAAGGGTCCGCGGTTCGGGAGCTGCGCGGTTGAGTGTGACGGCTGCGGCGATGGTGCGGGCCCACTCGAGGGCTTTGGCCGGTGTGGTGCCCTGGAGGAGGTCGATGATGTTGCCGTCGGCGAGCAGGGCGTCGGCTTCGCCGATCGGGGGGTTGTGGCGTTCGAGGTAGGTACGGGCGACCGCGATGGGATCGGCGGGGCGCAGAAGGTGTGCGATCTGGGAGGCCTCGCCGGCGACGGCGGACCAGGTCTTCGTGTCGATGACGACGATAAGGAATGAGGAGGTGTCCTTCAGATGCTGTTCTGCTTCACGCAGCTCCAGCCCGAAGCCCATCGGCAGGGGCTTGGTCTCGTGTCTCAGATCGAGAATCCAGCCGGTCTTGTCGTCCTTGAGCCCTTCGAGTTCCACCTTTTCGTCGATCCCTCGCTTGACCTGCCGGATCGTCGGCACCGTGTGCTGGTCGAGGGTGTGCAGGGCGGTGGAATAGCGACCGGTGCCGGCAGAGCCGTGGATGACCGCAACGCGGTATCGGTCGAGAAGACCGGACAGGGTTGTGGTGGCGTCCTCGTCGGGGACGTAGTAGGCCAGGCAGTCCCTGATCCAGGGCTCGGTCAGCGCGGTACCGCGCAGTCGCTGGATCTCGCTGATGTTCTGGATGCCGATCATGGTGCCGTGGTTGCTGGCGACGTGCTGCATGACATCGGCCGTCATGGTGGTGTGAAGGTCCTGCTCGGCGCCTGTGGCCGAGGGGTCGCCGGTGTTCTCATCGCTTCGATCTGCGCGGTCAGAAGCGGTGCCGGCGCCGGGCGGGCCGGCGGGGGCGTTCAGGTCGTCCGAGGGTCCGCTTGCTGCCGCGGGTGGCTGCGGCAGGCCAGGAGAGGCGTCGTCCGGGCCTGGTGCGAGACCATCGGCGGCGGGAGCGGGCTCTGTCGCGGGAGGGGGCGTGGCGGGTTCGGGCTGCGGGGCGGGCGGTTCGTTCGACGTCAACGCTCAGCCTTTCCAGACAGGCGGTTGTGTGCCGCGGCACGGCTGCGCAGCGGCAGGCCGTACGTGGGTTATTCGCCGATCCGGCGCGCTTTCATCCCGATGAGCTTGGCGCCCGCCTCGACCCGTTCGGCTTCCTGGTCGACCTGCGCCGTGCCGACGATGTAGTCGGCGTCCATGCCGGTGGCCTCGCCGGTGAGGGTGCCCAGTTTCTGGGTCACGAAGGGGCCGGAGGCAGGGCGGTCTTCTCCCACGAAGGTCAGGCGCTGGCCGTAGATGTCTTCCAGGGCGGCGCGCAGCATGCCCAGGTTCCGCATCAGCGTCTCGTCCTCGGGCCGAATGGCTGTGCTTCCGTCGGCGTACCTGACGAGGATGTCGTGGAGCATCTGCAGTTCGGCATTTCGGGCCTGGAGTCGGTCCTCGTCGGCGGTCAGCGGCAGCTGGAGGGTGCCGGTGAGGACGTCAGGGACGACGAGGTCCTGTTCGGGCTTTGTGCGGCGAGAACTGAGCAGGTGTTCCAGACGCTGGTAGACGAAGGTCAGGGTGGCAGGCAGAGCTCCGCCGAGTACAGCGATCTCCATGGAGTCCGGCATCTTCTTCCCCGGGGTCGGACGGACTTGACCGCCTGATTCTGACCAAAGACTGTCCCGGGCGACTGGAGCTTCGTGAAAGGTGGCGTGAATACGGTCACGCTACCGAGGTTCAGAGAATTCGGCTGGATTCACCCCACCCGGTTTCGAACGTGCGGTTGATCAGTGTGAGCCGGGAGCGGGGGGAACGGAGGTTTCCTCGGGCTGGTGTCCGTGGTGCAGGTAGGTCGCCTCATCGGGGAAGCGGGCGACGCGGCGACGCCTCCAAGCGACGTCGAACGACGTGGTGCCCCGACTTTCCATGACGTCGTGAAGGGCCTGCCAGCTCGTGACGGGGTCCAGGATCCAGCGCGCCAGAAGGGTGCTCATGACCCCAAGGTCCCCGCGTGGCGGGGTGGCCACGACTGACGGGAGTAGTGGGCGGCGTACAGGGCCCTATCTCGCTCAGTTCACGCCACCGTTCTGGGGTCGGATCGGGTGCCGCAGATACCGGTGGTGCAGTTGTTGCATAAAGGGGTTGTGATGCGGCGGCCTCAACCAGACTTTCCCGGCCATCACTTCGCCGAGCGATAAGACGATCGGACCGGGGCGGGCTTTACGCAGACGTCCGCCCTGGCAAGGGCCCTGGCACAGGTCTGGGCAGGCGGGGTCCTTCCGGGGCGGTTCGGTCATCGGCCGGTGCGGCAAGAATCGGGGAACTGCTGTCACGGCGCCGATCCACCGTCGGCCGCCTCGCTGCCCGGCTGGACGAAATCGCCGACGGTCTCACGTTCATCGAGGACAACCTTGGGGTTCCGCACCCCGTGCGCGGCGATGCCATGCGTCTCGTGCAGGCGAACCTTGCCGCCAACCCGACCCTCGAACAGGTCCGCCGGAAGAAGTACCAGTACTCCAAGGCAGACATGGAGCAGTGGAGGAGTCGGATCTCCGCCCTGGAGTCCATCACCGACAAGCACGAGCTGGTACACGAGTATGCCGCCATCGAGGACGCGTTCGAACCCTTCGAGGAGCTCGTAGAGAAGGCCGTGATGGCCGTCGACCGAGAAATGCAACTCCAGATCGACATCGCCCGCGGCAAGTAGCCGTCCGCCGGAAAAGGACCGCAACGACCGAAGCCGCGCGCTAACGTGACGGGCATGAGCTGGTCACTGAGCCTCCTGAAGCACCGGGAACCGGAGCTGCTCGATGCACTGTTCCTCTCGGTGGGCCGGGCGCTGCACCTCGCGAACGCCTATGAGGACAAGTGCCAGTACGTGCTCCGTGTCGGCAACCTGATCACCGCCCACCAAGCCGACCCAGCCGTGACCTTCGAAGAGGCCGTCGCCTCGGTCCCCGCCGACAAGCTGCTGGGCGGCACCCTGCACAGCCTTGCCGCCCACGCGATGGGCCAGACCATGGACATGGACACCCTGCACCAGGCCAGGCAGGCCCGGAACTGGATCGCCCACGAAGGCGCCTCAATCGGCGCCGTCTGGTCCGCGGACCGCGACCGCATCCTTCAGCACATCGTCAAGCTGCGCGCCGCCGTGACGGACCTCGCGCTCGGCGACAACATCATCTCGCAGTGGTGCCACGGCCTGGCTGAACCGCACGACCCGCCCCCAACGGACTGGATCAACAGCTACCCCAACGCCGTCGACACCTGGGTCTTCGGCCATCTCCGTGGCCTGCTGCCCGAGCAGGCTTCCAGCCTCGCCGGCTCGGAGTGACGGCACAGACCTGGTGATCACTCCTCCTCGCTCTCGGTCAGGTGTTCAGTAAGCCGCTCCAGAATCTCCCCTGAGAGGGCCGGAGCCCGCTGCAACCAGTGAGCAAGCCACTCCAAGTCCGTCATCATGCCTGGTCAGCCACCTTCCGCATCTACGGACTTTCATCAAACTCCGCCCACGCGGCCTTCGGCGGCTACAAGCAGTCGGGCATCGGCCGCGAGACCCACCGCATGATGCTGGACCACTACCAGCAGACGAAGAATCTCCTCGTGTCGTACTCGCCGAAGAAGCTCGACTTCTTCTAGGGGCACGAAAAAGGGCGCCTGAACTGGTCTTTTGCCCAGGTAGGCGCCCGCTGGCCGCGCCGGCTGGCGTGAGAAGGGTTATGCGGTGTAAATCCCAGTTCCTCCCACTGCTATTCCACTCCTGATCAGCTCTTCCGGTCTATTTCCGGTCCAAGTCCGGTCCGACTGAGGGGGTGGCACCCCGGCTGACACGGTCCCATTCCTCCATGGACTGCTCGATGAGACGGTTCGCCTGCTCTCGAACGCCGTCCAGGAACTTGGCGTAGAAGCGGAAGAGGACCTCGATGCTCTGACCGGCTCTGCGAGCGCATTCGGCCGGATCCACACCGGAGTACAGCCAGAAGGAGATGCCGGCATGGCGGAGGTCATACGGCCGCTTGGCCAGGCCTGAGGCAAGCTCCATGCGCGTCAAGGCCTGCTTCCTGGCCCGCGACCACGTCAGGCCGTAGGCCGATGCCTCCACATAGTTCCCTTCCCGGTTCCGGAACAGGCGGCCGTCCGGCTCCACGCCGAACCTCTCGATGTGGGTGGCAAGCATGCGGACGAACTGCGGCGGGATCGGGACAGGACGCGTCGCGGGGGGGGAGTGGCGTGGGTCCCAGGGCAGCGTGGCACGAAGGCGGAACGGGCCAGGACCGGCCCTCGGCTGCCGCGGCGGACGCGCTCGGCGACGTCCCGCTCGACGCGAGCGGCGGCCGGACCTCCATACCGGTGGGCGGCGAACCACGGCCGTAGCCGTGCGGCCGTGCGGCCCCAGCCGTCCCCTCCCCGCACGCCGCCCGCGCCACGGCCACGGCCACGGCCACGGCCACGGCCACGGCTGGAGGCGTCACGGTCGGAAGCCGGTTCACACCACTCGCCCCGCCCAGTACTCATCACGCTGGGCCCCGAGCCCGAACGGCCCGCGCTCGCCCGCGTCCTCGGACCTACCCTCGTTCAACCCCCGGTCGGCGAAAGGTCACCCATGAACCGCAGTCTGCAACTCCGTACGTTCCCCTCCTCGACCGTTCCCGCGGGCGAGATCGTGGTGGCCCGCGACTTCACGTTGCCGGGACGAGGCCGATTCCTGTGCCACGCCGGCGATGTGATCGCCGCAGACCTGCGTCGCCGCGGCGGAAAGGTACGCCGCGCACCGCTGTCGGTCGACGACGGTCAGGGCAGCGGGACAGCGGAGGTGTACACCGTCTCCTACGTGGACCGCACCGGCCAGGTCGTCGGATTCGCCGTCGGCGCGCCCCGGGACGAAGCGCCCCTCGCGTCGGACGCGGTGGCGCGGTGGTGCCGGACCCTGCGCTCGCGGCGGCTGGTCGTAGCCGAGACCGACCGCCCGTGCCCGTGTGCCGGACCCTCCTCCCCCACCGGCGGCACGGCCGCGCTGCTGCCCTCCCCGGCGCGGGGTGGCCGGCCCGCGCCTCCGCCGCCACGGAGCCATGCCCCGCAGTGCCCTGCGGCAGCCATGTCCGAGGCGGACGCGCAAACCTACGCGGAGCGGGGTGACACCGTCGTCCTGATCGGGGACGGCACAGTCGCCTCGGCGGCCCTCCAGGCCGAAGTGCAGGAGCACGCCGTCGTCGTCCACAGCGAGCACCAGGCCGCCATGCTCGACGTTCCCCACCCGGAAAGGGTCTCGTTCGTGGTCCAGCCCGGACTCCCCTCCGAGGAGGCCATGCCCGTCGTCGCCGCTTTACGGGAGCGCTTCCCGCTCCTGCGCGGGCATCACTTCGACGCCCTCTGCCACCGCTCCTCGGACCGCACGGCGGCGGCTGCCGTCGCGAGTGCGGGCGCGGACGTGGCCCTTGTGCTCGGGGACCCCGCCGACGCGGACAGCGCCCGCCTCGCGCGGGCATGCGCCCCCGCCCAGCGCACGCGGATCATCAACCGCCTCGACCACCTCGGTCCCGGCCTCATCGAATCGGCCACCACCATCGCCCTCGTCCCGGCGCGCAGCGCCCCCGGCCACCTGGCCCGGGCCGTGCAGGACGCGCTTGGGGGACTCGGGCCTCTCACCATGATCAGCCGCTCGGTGTCGTCGCGCACACTGCTCCCGCGACGGAAGTGCGAAGCCGCCGGCTGATCAACCGGACTCCGAGCCAGAGTCCGAATCCGAGTCCGGCTCGGAGTCCGGCACGGAGTCCGGCACGGAGTCCGGCACGGAGTCCGGCACGGAGTCCGGCACGGAGTCCGGCTCGGAGTCCGAGCCGGACGACAGCCCTTCCGCTTCGCCGTTTTTCAACACCAGCGCGCTTTCAACGAGGACATGTCGTCGGTCCCCTTTTCCGGCCGAAAGCAGACTGCCATCCTGGCAACCATCGCGTCCGACGGACCCTCCGCGTCATCACGGAATCCCCTCGCCTCCTCGCGACGCGGCGCCCCCTCTCCATGACCCGCCCTCACACACCGTAGGCAACACTCGGCCGACGCGTTTCCGCGTACGCCGGCCGACCAGGTGACAAAGGCCCTTTATGCAGCATCGTTTCATCATCGGCGTAAACCTTGTGCTGATCCGCGGCGAGCATGTCCTCCTAGGCCTGCGCCACAACACCTCGTGGGCCAACGGCCACTGGTATTTCCCGGCCGGACGGCTCGAACACAACGAATCGGTCCTGTCCGGCGTGGCGCGCGAGGCACGCGAGGAACTCGCCATCGACATACGCCGCAACGACCTGACGCTCTGCCACATCCTGCACCACACCGGCCCCGACCACGGCCGGGGCTGGCTGCAACTGTTCTTCACCGCCTCCGGATTCAGCGGCAGCATCACCAACGCGGAGCCCTCCCTGTGTAAGGAACTGCGCTGGTGGCCGCGGACCCGGCTGCCCGAACCCTGCGCCCCGTACGTGGACCGCGTTCTGAGCGCCCTCGACACCCACGACGTCCTCACGGTGCTCGCCGCGCGCGACGAGCCGTGAGGGTGCGCCCCGCCTCGGGCGGGAACCCGGAGCCTCCCTCGCGCTTTCTCCCCCCGCCACGCCGCTCTGCGCCACGTGAGTCGAGGGGTCCTGGCCGCATTCGCCGGATCGACGTCGCCGGGCTGCGGCCGGCGGGCCCCGGCCACCCGACAGCGCGGGTCCACCAGGCGCGCCGAGACCCGGCCGTCCGCGCTGTAGGTGAGCACACCGGCGGGCTCCGTCCCCATGGGGAGCGCAACGGCCTGTCCGGCGGCGTCGACCACCTCGATGGCGACCAGCTCCCGGACGCCGGTCAGCAGCTCCGGCCGCAACCACCTCTCCCGGCCGGGCGCACGCCGGGCGTCGGGCCGTCGAGGCGGTGCCGTTCCCACGGGGCGCGGACACAGGGAATTCACACGGCATCCCGAAGCCGCGACGGGCACGGTGGACATGAATTCACCGCAGGGCCATGGGAAGACCGTTCCGTGAACACACACGACCATCTGGTGCCGTGCCCGACGGCGAGACCCGCGGGTCTCGCCGTCCACGGACGAAGGCGGCCTTTCACGGCTTCACTGACCGCCCGAGACGCTCAGCGCACGGCATCAGTTGATGGTGAGAGACGCGGTGCCGGTCTGGGCGGATACGCCGGTGGTGGCACAGGCGGTGGCGCTGAGGGCGGGCAGGACGACCACGCGGGTGGCCACGCTGCCCTGACCGAGACCGGCGGTGACCGTGCCGACGGAGGTGATGGTGGCCGTGCCGTTGGCGGCACGCACCTCGGTGGTGTTGTTGAACAGCACGACCGAGCTCTGCCCGGTGTTCCAGGTGTAGGTGAGCTCGTCACTGACCAGCGGCAGCGTGGTGACGAGACACCCGGCGGTGAACTCGATGGTCGCCGTGCCGCTCGCGCTGCTCACGGGTGTGAGGACCGAACCACAGCTGCAGTTCTCGGAGACGTGGGCGGTGAGCAGCTGGGGCGTGTTGGTCATCGGCGGCGTGTACGTGTTGGACTGGCTGCCGAGCGCACAGACGATGTCAACGGGGGCGGCACCGGCCGGCGGCACGAGAACCGGGTTGACGGTGAGCAGGGCGAAGGCGCTCACCATGGGGATGGAAAGACGAAGAAACGCACGCACCACATTGTCCCTTCGGGCGACGGAGAGGACGGTCCTCGCCTCGACTGGCCAGGAAGGCCGTGCCGAGCCATTTCAGCCTGCGCTCCCCCCGTCTCGCCTTTTCCATAGCGCAAACGGGCTAAGGGCCTGCCGATCATTAACCTGTCGCTTTGATCTTGCTGTCGGGGCTGCTGCTTTGGGCGGCCACTCGGGCTCGGAGGGCTGTCAGGGCGG